>CAMYMY010000574.1 GCA_947259625.1 uncultured Kiloniellales bacterium
GGGCCAGGGCCTGATGCCCGACGGCACCAGCCGCTTCTCCTTCGGCGGCAAGCCGGTGCTGCACTACATGGGCACCTCGACCTTCGCCAACTATACGGTCCTGCCGGAGATCGCGCTGGCCAAGATCCGCAGCGACGCGCCCTTCGACAAGGTCTGCTACATCGGCTGCGGGGTGACCACGGGCATCGGCGCGGTGATCAACACCGCCAAGGTCGAGCCCGGGTCCAACGTGGTCGTGTTCGGCCTCGGCGGCATCGGGCTCAACGTGATCCAGGGCGCGCGCCTCGTGGGCGCCAATATGATAGTCGGCGTCGACCTCAACGATTCCAGGAAGGCCTTGGCCGAAAAGTTCGGCATGACCCACTTCGTCAATCCGAAAGAGGTCGAGGGCGATATCGCGCCCCATCTCGTCGAGCTCACGGGCGGCGGCGCCGACTACTCCTTCGAGTGCATCGGCAACGTCACCACCATGCGCCAGGCGCTCGAGTGCTGCCACAAGGGCTGGGGCGTCTCGGTCATCATCGGCGTCGCCGGCGCCGGCCAGGAGATCGCGACCCGGCCCTTCCAGCTGGTCACCGGCCGGGTCTGGAAGGGCACCGCCTTCGGCGGCGCGCGCGGGCGCAGCGACGTGCCCCGGATCGTCGACTGGTACATGGACGGCAAGATCAACATCGACGACCTGATCACACACACCCTGCCGCTCGACAAGATCAACGACGCCTTCCACCTCATGCACGAGGGCAAGTCGATCCGCTCGGTGGTAGTCTACTGAGAAGTGACACCTGGGCCGTCACATCGGCGTTCCCGAGAAGCGCATCGCCTTGGCAGGAACCAGCGGGTGAGGCCCTGAGTGCACGCTTGGCGTAACTCGTCGGCGTCACTCGACAAGCCGCCACTTGCTGCTTGAAACCGGTCGTTCAGCCTGAGAGCCTGGTCGGTCGATTTCGCCTGGGTCCGCAGAGCCGGTCCGGGGCCATCGGCCACGGCCGCGTAGTCTCCAAGAGCGACTGGTGTCCTCGAGACCGGAAAAGGCCCCCGCGCCTGGCGTTCACGGTTCCTTAACCGCACCCACCGAGAATTGGGCCGCCCACTTGCTGCGCAAGGCCCAATCATGGTCAAAGTCTTGATTCTTGTCTGTGCACTCAGCCTGCCTAGGGCCGAATGCAAGCCCGAGACCGCTCGCGCCGTCGTACAAGGCCCGGAAGCGGCAAATGCGACCACCTGCATGTTCCGGGGCCAAGCCTATCTCGCCGGCTCGGCGATCAGAGTCGGCCGGAACGAGTGGGTCAAGGTCCTGTGTCAGCGGACGGAAATTGGCGGCAACGTCGGCTAGACACGCGGTCGCTGCCTCGCTTACCGGCCGCACAGAGCCAGAAACACCAACCCCGGTTCCGGACCCCCTTGCGGGGGCCGGATGACCGGGGCCAGCATTCAGAGCTTGTTTCGCTCGGCTCCTAGAGCTCGGCGCAAACGTAGGAATTGATTTCGAGACCGACTGCGATCTCGACGACCTTCGGCGTCATCCAAGCCATTTCGTTTCCTCCCATAAGACGCAATCTGTTTGTTGTACTCATTCCAATATACGCAACGAACCTTGCCGAGGGAAGGGCCAATTTCGCCGTCACTCCAGAGCGGGCGGCATTTCCTGCCTTCGTGGAGTCCGTAGCGTGTCCTCGGAGCACGACAGCTTCCAAGGCCGCCGCTGGAGAAAGGCGCGCGCGCCGGGTGCCGAAACCTGGTCGGCATGCCAACGGATCTGGATGTCGTAGGCCTGCCGCTCACGGACGAGCCAGGTGTGGCAGCCGCCGTTCGCCGGGAAGGTACCGGACTCCTGCTGCAGAAAATGGACCAGCTCGTGGACCAGGATGCCCCGTGCCGCAATATCCCGGACGGGATCGAGCCGGTCATCGAGGTAGATGGTTCGGCCTGGTGGAAACCAGCCGTAGACCTCGCAGCGGCCGTCGCAGGCCTCGTCTTGCAGGCGTTGGTGCGGCACGAACACGACCTCGGGCCGCTCGGCCGGCAAGTCGAAGCCGGCGAGCAGTTGAATCGAGACCAGGAGCTTGCCCACGAGCTTGGCCAATACGGTGGCGTCCATGGTGCGGCATTGTCATCGCGGAACGGACAGACCGCAAGAGGACATGGCAGACGGCCGTTCGGCGCAGGACGTTTTGTTTGAATTGCAGCCATCCGCCATTATCTTGAGA
>CAMYMY010000575.1 GCA_947259625.1 uncultured Kiloniellales bacterium
CATGGTGTCGAAAGCTCGACCAGGGGTATGCGCCGGGTTCGCTCACCATCCCGGCTCGATCCGGGTGGAGTTCGATATAGCGCGCGCAGGTGAAGAAATAGGCTTCGCTGTCGATCAGCGTAGCCCGGTAGCGTCCTTCCCACAGTGTACCGCTGCGCCCGTGCTTCGCGTTGAAATACCGCACATAGCGCCGGCCCAGCGACTGCAAGGTCTTGGCCAGGCTGCGTGCCGAGCCGGGTGTGGCCAGCAGGTGGACGTGGTTGGTCATGAAGACATAGGCGTGCACAGCCAGGGCGTGACTTTCGGCGGCCTCCGTCAGGCATTTGCGGAAATGGCGGTAGTCCCGCTCGGCGGCGAAGATCGCCTGGCGGTTGTTCCCGCGCGCGATTACATGCAGCGGCTGATCCTGCACATAGAAACGGGGCAGTCTGGCCATGGTCTCCCCCCGGCTCGGGTTATTGGGGTCAGACTCGAATTAGCTAGCACTTCTTTCTCAGGCAACTCAAACTCCTGAAAGAATTCGAGTCTGACCCCAATTACCGGCGACTTTAGATTATTTAGCGCACTCAACATAGATCCACATCTCCGGTGGTGATCTAGACCCGACAAGCTTCCGCGCACTCGCGGGCGTTGTAGCTGCATCGCATAAATACCGCTTCACAACCTCCTTCTCAGCGAAGTCCGCAAATGCCGATATGGCTTCTTCAGTTGTTATTTCTCCGTTCGATTTGAGTGGCTCAATGATCTGTTGGTATGTCATGTCTCCTACTCTAACCCGGAACCTATCAGCTTTATCCGCTGATGTTACGACCCAGCCAAATGAAAAATTTGGAATTGGAGTCTCCGGAGGCGGCACGTATCGGACTGGCTCCACGACAATAAAGTCAGTGTGGCCATAGCATCCCAAGCACACAGCCAAAAATAGCCCAATGCCAACGTATAGTACGGCTCGCTTGAACATGGCGCCTTACGTTTATTGGGATCAGGTTCGAATTAGCTAGAACTTTTTCTCACGCAGATCAAACTCCTGAAAGAATTCGACCCCATTTACCGGCGCGCTATTCGGCCGGCCGGTCGGCGGTCAGAACCGCAGGTGTCGCGGTCTTGGCCCTGTCCGGCTTATTGGCGTAGTTCCGGTAGACGAAGTCCGGCGGCGCCTCGCCGGTTTCCGACTTGGCCAGGTCGAGCATGACCTGGTGGTGCGGCGAGAGCTCGCAGGCCGGGTCCGTGTCGGCGGCATTCCCGGTGATCGCGAAGGCCTGGCAGCGGCAGCCGCCCCAGTCGAGCTCGCGCCGCTCGCAGGACCGGCAGGGCTCCGGCATCCAGTCGGTGCCGCGGAAGCGCAGGAAGGCCTCCGAGCTCTCCCAGATGTCCTCCAGGCTGCGCTCGAGCACGGTGTCGAAGGCGAGGCCGGTAATCGTTTCCGCCGCGTGGCAGGGCAGCACCTTGCCGGACGGCGAGACGTTGAGGAAGCGCCGCCCCCAGCCGCCCATACAGGCCTTGGGCCGGCGGGCGTAGTAGTCCGGCACGACGTAGTCGATCGCGAAGCGGCCCTTGAAGCGCTCGCGCGCCGCGTCGACGACTTCGATCGAGCGGTCGAGCTGGGCGCGGGTCGGCAGCAGCGCGGCCCGGTTCTCGTAGGCCCAGCCGTAGTACTGGACATGGGCAATCTCGATGCGGTGGGCGTCCAGCTCGACCGCCATGTCGAACATGGCCTCCAGGTGATGCAGGTTCTGACGGTGTACCACCATGTTGAGGGTGACCGGCAGGCCCGCGGCGCGCACCCTCCGCGCCGCGTCCACCTTCTTCTCGTGCGCCCCCCGGTACCCGCCGATGCGGTCGCCGCCGACCGCCTCGCTGTCCTGAAAGGAAACCTGCACGTGGTCGATGCCGGCCGCCACCAGGGCCTGCAGGCGGTCCTCGGTCAGCAGCACGGCCGAGGTGATGAGGTTGGCGTAGAGCCCGGCGTCGCGCGCCTCCTCGACCAGGCGCTCCAGGTCCTTGCGCACCAGGGGCTCGCCGCCGGAGAAGTGAATTTGCAGCGCGCCCAGATCGGCGATCTCGCGGATCACCCGGCACCAGGTCTCCGTGTCCAGCTCGCCGGCGGCGCGCTCCAGCTCCAGGGGGTTCGAGCAGTAGGGGCACTGCAGCGGGCAGCGATGGGTCAGCTCCGCGAGTGCGGCCAGCGGTGGCTCAGGCGCG
>CAMYMY010000576.1 GCA_947259625.1 uncultured Kiloniellales bacterium
GTCGACGGCCCGGACTTCGACGGCCATGACGTCGACTTCGACGACCTCATGAACCGTTTGCGGCGCTTCGTCTCGGAGGAGAAGCGCGCGATGGAGAAGTGGCAGGAAAGCTGCAAGCGCCTGAACCAGGAGCCCTACACCCCCGACACCGTCGCAGAACGCGGCGGTAGCGGGAGCGCGGCAGCCGGGACCGGGCGACCGAGCTGAGCAGAGATCAGGGAGTCGCCGGCTAGCGGCGCTCCGAGCGGGGACGACGAGATGCCCAAGAAGACGATACGGACCATTCCGCAAAACCGTGCGCCCATGCCGGTGCAGGATCCGGCGGAGCGGGTCGAGAATTTCGCCGAGGTCGCCCTCGGCTTCGGTCTGGAGGACGCCCTCATCGAGTGCGCCCGGTGTCTCGATTGTCCGGCGCCGGCTTGCGTGGACGGCTGTCCCGTCGGCATCGATATTCCCGCCTTCATCATGAAGATCCTCGACAAGGACTATCACGGCGCCTACGAGATCCTCAGCGAGGCCAATCTCCTGCCGGCGATCTGCGGCCGGGTCTGCCCCCAGGAGGACCAGTGCGAGGGCGTCTGCCCGGTCGGCGACACCTTGGAGCCGGTCGCCATCGGCAGGCTGGAGCGCTGGGTCGGCGATGAGGCGATCGAGAAGGGTTGGAGCAACGTTCCCTACGTCGAGCCCAACGGCTTCAAGATCGGCATCATCGGCTCCGGGCCCGCCGGCATGGCCTGCGCCGCGGACATGGCCAAGGCCGGCTGCGACGTTACGATCTATGAGGCGCTGCACGAGCCCGGCGGCGTATTGCGCTACGGCATTCCGGAATTCCGCCTGCCGAACGACGTGGTTGACGCCGAGATCGCGAACATCTTGAAGTTGGGCGTCAAGATCGAGTGCAACACGCTGGTCGGGCGGCTGTTCACGATCGAGCAGATGCGCAACGAGATGGGCTTCGACGCCGTCTTCATAGGGACCGGCGCCGGCTACCCGAAGTTCATGGGAATTCCGGGCGAATCCCTGAACGGCGTGCTCTCCGCGAACGAGCTCCTGACTCGCTGCAACCTGATGAACGCGGGGAAATTCCCCAACTACGACACGCCCTTGGATCTCGGCAGGCGCGTGTCGGTGATCGGTTCCGGCAACACGGCGATGGACGCGATGCGGGTCTCGCTGAGGCTGGGCGCAGAGAAAGTCTACTGCGTCTATCGCCGCACCAGGGACGAGAGCCCGGCGCGGCTGGAGGAACTGCACCACGCCGAAGAGGAAGGCATCGAGTTCCACTGGCTGACGGCACCCGTCGAGATCCTCGACGACGGCGAGGGCAACGTGCGCGCGATGCGCTGCCTGCGCATGGAGCTGGGCGAACCCGACGACTCGGGCCGGCGGCGTCCCATCCCCATCGAGGGCAGCGAGTACGAGTTCGAGACCGACATGGTGGTCTATGCGATCGGCACCAACGCCAATCCCATCCTCGGCCAAACCTCGAACATCAAGCTCAACAAGTGGGGCTATATCGAGACCGACGAGAATCTCGCCAGCTCCTTGGCGGGCGTCTTCGCCGGCGGCGACATCGTAACCGGCGCGGCCACGGTCATCCTGGCCATGGGCGCGGGACGCAAGGCCGCGCGGAGCATGAAGGCCTCCCTCGGAATCCGCGACACCGCGGCGGTCTATCTCTCGGAGCGGAGCGGCAGCGAAGGCACGCTGTTCGGCATCCCCGCGGCAGAGAGAAATTTCGCCCGCATCCGCCTCGCCTAGACCAATCAGGACAGGCCCCCCAATGGACAGACAGACGCTCAAAGAACCCCGCCAAGAGCAAGTGCGACGCGCGCGGGTCGCAAAACCCAAAGCGGCGTCGACTCGCAAGACCGGGCAACGCCGAGGGCCGCGCGCAGCGCCCAAGCAAGCGGTTACGCTCAAGGAGCACGTCGTCGAGATCGTCAGCGACTCGGGTGAAGGCGCACAGCGTTGCGGCCAGTCCTTCGGGTCGGTCGCGGCGCGCATGGGCAACGGCATCTGGACCGTCGAGATCATTCCCGCCGAGATACAGCCGCCGGCGCGCAGCATCGCCGGGGCCAGCGGGAACCGGATCCGCGTGGCCTCGGAGCGGGTCACCAACGGCGGCGACGAGGCCGACCTGGTCGTGGCCTTCAACGAGCAGGTGCTGCTCGGGCGCTACCGCGCCAAGGAGCTC
>CAMYMY010000577.1 GCA_947259625.1 uncultured Kiloniellales bacterium
ACGGTCGGCGGCGAGGTCAACTTCCACCCGGCCTACAACGGCAACATCCTGGTCAACGCCATGACCGTGGGCCTGGCGCCGGCCGACCGGATCTTCACCTCGGCCGCCGCCGGTCCGGGCAATCCCGTCGTCTACGTCGGCTCCAAGACCGGGCGCGACGGCATCCACGGCGCGACCATGGCCTCGGCCGAGTTCGGCGAGGATTCCGAGGCCAAGCGCCCGACCGTCCAGGTCGGCGACCCCTTCACCGAGAAGCTGCTGATCGAGGCCTGCCTGGAGCTGATGGCGACCGACGCCATCGTCGCGATCCAGGACATGGGCGCGGCGGGCCTGACCTCCTCGTCCTTCGAGATGGCCTCGAAGGGCGGCGTCGGCGTCGAGCTGGAGCTGGAGCGCGTGCCCTGCCGCGAGGACGCCATGACGCCCTACGAGATGATGCTCTCGGAGAGCCAGGAGCGCATGCTGATGGTGCTCCGGCCCGGCTCGGCCGAGCAGGCCCGGGCGGTCTTCGAGAAGTGGGACCTGGACTTCGCCGTGATCGGGCGCCTGACCGAGACCGGGCGCATGGTGCTCAAGCTGGACGGCGCGGTGGTCGGCGATCTGCCGATCGACCCCCTGGCCGAGGCCTCGCCCGAGTACGACCGGCCCTGGGAGCCGACGCCCGAGCGGCCGCCGCTCGATCCCGCGAGCGTGCCGGCACCCGACGACCCCGGAAAAGCGCTGCTCAAGCTGCTCGCCTCGCCGGACCTCTCAGCCAAGCGCTGGGTCTGGGAGCAGTACGACCACATGGTCATGGCCGACACGATCGGCCGGCCGGGCGGCGACGCGGCCGTGGTGCGGGTCCACGGCACGGAGCGGGCGCTCGCGCTCACCGTCGACTGCACGCCGCGCTACTGCCTGGCCGACCCCAAGCAGGGCGGCGCCCAGGCGGTCGCCGAGGCCTGGCGCAACATCACCGCGGTCGGCGCCAGGCCGCTCGCGATCACCGACTGCATGAACTTCGGCAACCCGGAGCGGCCCCGGATCATGGGCCAGTTCGCCGGCTGCATCGAGGGCATGCGCGCGGCCTGTACGGCGCTCGACTTCCCGGTCGTCTCGGGCAACGTCTCGCTCTACAACGAGACGAACGGCCAGGCGATCCCGCCGACCCCCACGATCGGCGGCGTCGGCCTGCTCGAGGACGCCAAAAAGCGGGTCGACCTCGCGTTCAAGGCGCCGGAGGAGGCCGTCGTGCTGATCGGCGAAACGAAGGGGCACCTGGGCGCCTCGGCCTACCTGGCGACGATCGAGGGCCGCGAGGACGGCCCGCCGCCGCCGGTCGACCTCGAGGCCGAGCGTAGGAACGGCGACTTCGTGCGCGGCCTTATTCAGGACGGCGCGGTCACCGCGTGCCACGACCTCTCCGACGGCGGCCTCTTCGTGGCGCTGGCCGAGATGGCCATGGCCGGCAGCCTGGGCGCCCGCATCGCGCCGCCCGAGGCGGCGGCAAACACCCCTCTACACGCGTGGTTGTTCGGCGAGGACCAGGCGCGCTACATTGTCACGGCAGCCGAGGCGGCGCCGGTCCTGGAGGCCGCCCGGTCCGCCGGGGTGCCGGCCGCCGCGATCGGCACGACCGGCGGGAATGCGTTGACCCTGGCCGGCCGAGGCACCATATCCGTGGTCGAGCTGACCCGGGCGCACGAGGGCTGGCTGCCCGCCTATATGAAGGCCGGCGGGTGATCGGCGCCGGGATCGGTGGACGAGGCCAAGACGAGATGGATTGGGGGACGGCGCCATGCCGATGAATCCGGCGGAGATCGAGGGTTTGATCAAGCAGTCGATCCCCGACGCCCAGATCACCATCGAGGACCTGCGCGGCGACGGCGACCACTACGCCGCCTACGTGGTGTCCGGCAGTTTCAAGGGTAAGACCCGGGTGCAGCAGCACCAGATGGTCTACCAGGCCCTCCAGGGCCGCATGGGCGGCGAGCTGCACGCGCTCGCCCTTCAGACATCCGCGCCGCCGGACAGCTGAGCGGGACCCGGCGGCGGCATCGAAGACAGCGAACACGAGGACAGGCAAGACATGAACACGATCGACAACCCCGTTTTCGAACGGATCAAGAGCGAGATCGCCGACAACGACGTGGTGGTCTTCATGAAGGGCACCCCGGTCTTCCCCCAGTGCGGCTTCTCGGCCGCGGTGGTCCAGGCG
>CAMYMY010000578.1 GCA_947259625.1 uncultured Kiloniellales bacterium
CAGGGCATCCTGCAGCCAGGCCGCGATCACCTCCATGTCGAGGGGATCGTGCGCGCGCAGCTTGATCGAGGACGACATGGCCCGCTCCTACCCTTCGAGGCGCTCGATGTCCGCGCCGCAGGCGGCCAGCTTCTCGACCAGCCGCTCGTAGCCGCGGTCCAGGTGATAGACCCGGTTGATCTCGGTCTCGCCCTCCGCCGCCAGGCCGGCCAGCACCAGGGACACGCTGGCGCGCAGGTCGGTCGCCATGACCGGGGCGCCGGTCAGCCGGTCCTGGCCGCGCACCAGGGCCGAGGCGCCGTGGACGTTGACGTTGGCGCCCATGCGCGCCAGCTCCGGCACGTGCATGAAGCGGTTCTCGAAGATCGTCTCGGTGATCATCGCCGCGCCCTGGGCCGTGGTCATCAGCGCCATCATCTGGGCCTGCAGGTCGGTCGGGAAGCCCGGGTAGGGCTCGGTCATGGCGTCGACCCCGGCCAGGCGCCCGTCGGCCCGCCGGACCTTCAGGCCGCGGTCGGTCTCGGCGAAGGCGACGCCGGCCTCGGTCAGCAGCTCGATGACGCTCGACAGCTGGCCGGCCTCGGCGCCGACCAGCTCCAGCTCGCCGCCGGTGATCGCCGCCGCCATGGCGTAGGTGCCGGCCTCGATCCGGTCGGCCACGACCCGGTGCCGGGCGCCGTGCAGCCGCGCCACCCCCTCGACCACCAGGGTATCGCCGCCCAGGCCCTCGATGCGGGCGCCCATGGCGATCAGGCATTTGGCCAAGTCGGTGACCTCGGGCTCGCGCGCGGCGTTGATCAGGCGCGTCTCGCCCCGCGCCAGGGCGGCGGCCATCAGCAGGTTCTCCGTGGCGCCGACCGAGATCTTGGGGAACACGACCTCGGCGCCGACCAAGCCCTTGGGCGCGCGGGCCAGGATGTAGCCGTCCTGGAGCTCGACCTCGGCGCCCAGCAGCTCCAGGCCCTTGAGGTGGATATCGACCGGCCGGGTGCCGATCGCGCAGCCGCCCGGCAGCGAGACCTCGGCATGGCCCTCGCGCGCCAGCAGCGGCCCGAGGACGAGCACGCTGGCGCGCATCTTGCGCACCAGGTCGTAGGGCGCGCGGGTGTTGGCGATCCTGCGGGCGGTCAGGGCGACCGTGCGGCCGTGCTCGCTGCCCCCGCCGTTCATGTCGATCTCGACCCCGTGCTGCTCCAGCACGCCGGCCAGCGTCGTGATGTCGAGCAGGTCGGGCAGGTGCTCGAGGGTCAGCGTCTCGTCGGTCAGGAGGCTCGCGGTCATCAGCGGCAGGGCCGCGTTCTTGGCCCCGCCGATCGCGATCTCGCCCTTGAGCGCCCGCCCGCCACGGATCCGTAGTCGATCCATTACCGCCCTCTAACGCCGCATTTTCGTGTAAACCGATGGAATCGCGGGAACATATGCTTCTCTCCCGTCACCGGCGGATCGCCGCCGGCAACGACAAGAACATGGGCATTCGGGTCGGAACTTTCCATCCTTGGCCACCCCATGGCCATCGCATCCCGCCAGGTCCCGAACGGCCCCTGAACGCCGGGCGCGTCGCGGTTTCTACTGCAAAGCGGCATGGGTCTCAAGCCTCGGCCTCAAGCCTCGCCGCCCTCGGGTCCCTGCCCATCGCCGGCGCCCTCGCCGGCACCCTCGCCCGCACCCTGCCGGCCGCGGGCCTGGGCCTTGCGCTTGCGCAGGTTCTCGCGCAGCGCCTCGGCCAGGCGCGCCTCGCGGTCCCGGCGGGCCTCGCGGCCCCGTTCGGAGAGCTTCGGCTGTTTGGGCGGCGCTGCGCTCATCGGCGCGCAATCTGCGGCCCGATTGCGGCAAGGTCAAGGCACCGCCCGGGACAAGGCCCGGGACAAGGCCCAGGACAAGGCCCAGGACAAGGCCCTTGCGTTCGGCCGGGCCCGGTGGCATCTTGCCGCGCGTTTCCGGGCCCCCGTGTACGGACCCCGGTGCCGCCGTAGCTCAGGGGTAGAGCACACCCTTGGTAAGGGTGGGGTCGTAAGTTCGATTCTTACCGGCGGCACCATTTATCCTCTTATTGTCAGAAGCTTGTTGCGCCGCCGCCACGCAGGTCGCCCGGAAGCCGCGCGGCTGGAATCCAACCAGCGACCCTTAAGATGTCACGGACGGGAGGCGCGGGACTTCAACGCGGATCAACGACAATTGGGGTGCCCTGCAATCT
>CAMYMY010000579.1 GCA_947259625.1 uncultured Kiloniellales bacterium
CGTGTGGTGGATCATGATCCGCCGGCTGGTCGAGTTGCCGATCACCAGGCCGGCCAGGAAGGCGCCGTAGGCGGCCGACAGGCCGAGCAGGCCCGAGAGCGCGGCGGCGCCGAAGCAGAAGGCCAGGCCCGCGAGCGGCGTCAGGTCGACCGACTTGCCGACCAGCCTGGCGAAGGGCAGGCGGATCTTTTGCCGCTGGCTCAGATAGATGATGAGTAGCACCAGGAATACGAGCGACAGGGCCACCTGGACCAGTGCGCCGAAGCCGATCGTCCGGCCGCCGCCGAACGAGCCCACGATCAGCATCATGGGCACCACGGCCAGGTCCTGGGCGATCAGCACGCCGACGGTCACCTGGCCGATCCGGGTGCGCAGCTCGCCGATGTCCTGCAGCATCTTGATGGCGACTGCGGTGCTCGAGATCGCGACCACGAAGCCGAGCAGGATGACCTGGGCCATCGGCCAGCCGAGCAGCCGGCCTAGGCCCAGCATGGCCACGAGGGCGACCGCGATCTGCAGGGCCGTGGTGGCCAGCGCGATCTTCCAGACCGCGCGGAAGCCGCGCAGCGACAGCTCCATGCCGATCAGGAACAGCAACATGAGCACGCCGAGCTCGGCCAGCTGGCGGATGGTCTCGCGGTCGTCGACCAGGCTGAGGCTCGAGGGGCCGAGGATCACCCCGGCCAGGATGTAGCCGGCCACCGCCGGCTGATTGAAGCGCCGCATCACCATGCCGCAGATGAGCGCGGCGAGCGCGACGATCGCGAGGCCGGTCAGTTGGGCGTGGTCAGAGGCCGACTCCATAAAGGCGAAGTCTAGCAGAAACCACTAAGCGGTCGTTTAAAACGATGCGGCGATTCCATGGCAATCGCGTTTTGTGGGGGCCCGCGGTCCGACGAGTGGCGCGCCGTGTGGGGCATCCTCAAAACAACGACAGCTGCGGGCTCTGCGGGCGGGGCGGCTTGAACTGCGTGGTGTCGAGCTGCCAGTCGTTCTTGACGAAGCCGTGCTTCTTCGACGCGAGCTCGAAGCGGCGGGCCAGCATCTCGGCGTAGGGGCCGGTGCCGGTCATGCGCCGGTGCCAGGCCGGGTCGTAGAGCTTGCCGCCGCGGGTCTCGCGCACAAGGTTGAGGACGCGGGCCTTGCGGTCGGGAAAGTGGGCCTCGAGCCATTCCTCGAACAGCTCCTTGATCTCGCGCGGCAGGCGCAGGAGCAGATAGCCGGCGGTCCGCGCGCCGGCCGCGGCGGCGGCTTCGAGGATGGCTTCCAGCTCGCCGTCGTTGAGCGCCGGGATCATCGGCGCCGCCAACACGCCGGCCGGCACGCCGGCGCGGTTCAATGTCGCCATCGCCTCGAGGCGGCGCGCCGGGGTGGCGGCGCGCGGCTCCATCTCGCGCGCGAGCGTCTTGTCGAGCGTCGTGACCGAGACCATGACCCGCGCGAGCCTGGCCTCGGCCATGGGCGCCAGGATGTCGAGGTCGCGCACCACCAGGGCCGACTTGGTGACGATGGTGAGCGGATGGCGCGCCCGCCACAGCACCTCGAGCAGCTCGCGGGTGATGCGGTGCTCGCGCTCGACCGGCTGATAGGGATCGGTATTGGTGCCGAAAGCGATGACCTTCGGGCGGTAGCGCGGCTTCGCCAGCTCCTGCTCGAGCAGGGCTGCTGCGTTCGGCTTGGCGAAGAGGCGGGTCTCGAAGTCGAGGCCCGGCGACAGCCCGAGCCAGGCGTGGCTCGGCCGGGCGAAGCAGTATACGCAGCCGTGCTCGCAGCCCCGGTAGGGGTTGATCGAGCGCTCGAAGGGCACGTCGGGCGACTCGTTGCGGGCGATCACCGAGCGGCTGGTATCCGGCGTCACCCGGGTCGGCAGCCGGGGTTCCTCCAGCTCGTCCTCTTCGGCCGGCGTCCAGCCATCGTCGACGGCAACCCGCTCGTGCGCCTCGAAGCGGCCGCTGCGGTTGCTGACAGCCCCGCGCCCCTTCCTCGGCCGATCCGGCAGTGCCTCGTCCATGGCCGGGACTCTAGAGCAAAGACAGGAACAAAACAAGAACCATTAGGCAGCCCGACGCGGGGCTGACGCGGAGGACGCGCGTAGGATCGAGTTAAGCCCTAGCCGCTATGGTGAGCGGGACGAGAGCCCCAGGCAAAAGCATCCGGGCGGGGTTCCGCGAGGGCCGCCCTGCAGCAAGCGG
>CAMYMY010000580.1 GCA_947259625.1 uncultured Kiloniellales bacterium
GGTCGGCGGCATTTGGGCGATCTTCGGCATGATCGCGGCCCTCGCCCTGTTCTTCGCGCTGCGCGGCCGCATCCGCATGGAAGCGGGCCCCAGTGGTAAGACGATCGAGCGGTTCAGCGATCTGGAGCGTTTTGCGCACTGGCTGTCGGCCGTCTGCTTCCTCACCCTGGCCCTGACCGGCCTCAACATGCTCTACGGCAGGCACGTCCTGCTGCCGGTCCTGGGACCGGAGGCCTTTTCCGCCGTGGCCCAGGTCGGCAAATATGTGCACAACTTCGTCGCCTTCGGGTTCATGGCCGGCATCGTGCTGATGTTCGTGATCTGGGTCCGCCACAATATCCCGAACAAGTACGATCTGGCGTGGCTCGCCAAGGGCGGCGGACTGTTCAAGAAGGGCGTGCACGTGTCCTCCGAGAAGTTCAATGCCGGCCAGAAGATCCAGTTCTGGCTCGTCTTCGTGGGCGGCACGTCGCTCAGCTTGACCGGCCTTGCGCTCTTGTTCCCGTTCACCTTCGTCATGTTCGACCCGGTTTTCATGGTGCTGAACGTCTTCGGCTTCGGCTTGCCGACCGACTTGACGCCGATGGACGAGATGCAGCTCTCGCAGATGTGGCACGTCATCGTCGCCCTGGTGTTGATCGCGGTCATGATCTCGCATATCTACATCGGGTCCCTCGGCATGGAGGGCGCGTTCAATGCCATGGGCACGGGCCAGGTCGACGAGAACTGGGCGCGCGAGCACCACGACCTCTGGGTCGAGCAGGTCAAGAGCGCTGAGCCCAAGGGCCAGCCCCAGTTGCCGTCGCCGCCCTGCCGACGCCGGGGTCGGCCGCCATGAGCGAGGCCGAGGCGGTCAAGATGATCGAAGCCACCTACGACGTTCAGGTCCTGCGCGTGCGCGCGCAGCAGATCGGCGACAGGCCGGCTTGGCTGCTGACGGTGATGAACCGGGGCGGCGACTTCAACACGGCCTTTCAGGTCAATACCCTGGCGGTGGACCGGGAAACCGGCAAGCTGCTGCCGGCGGTGCGCCACGGCCCCAGCGGCTACGAGCCGTCCGGGTCCGATCGGCGCGAAGACAAGGTCGGCGTGCGTCCGGATGCGATTCGCTCGCGCCCGTGGCGCTAGGCCTGGAACTCGGTTCCGTGCCCGCGTCGACGCTCAGCCGCCAGGGGACCGCCCGGTTGCCGGCATGCCGCGCCTGAAGCGCCTGCATGCGGCCGGCCTGGGCCTGGCGGGGCTGTTGCTCGGCGCCGCACCGGGCGCGGCCGAATTGGCGGGCCACGGCGGCTTCGTCAAGGGCGTTGCGGTTTCGCCGGACGGCCGCCGGATCATGACGGCCAGTTTCGACTACACCTTGATCCTCTGGGACCTGGCGGCGCAGACGCGGCTCGGCGACTTCGACGAGCACGAGGGCGCGGTCAACGCCGTGGCCTTTCTGCCGGACGGCGGTCACGCCGTTTCGGGCAGCGACGACGGCACGGTGCGCCTCTGGGACGTGGCGGCGGGCACGGTCCTGCACACCTTCCTGGGGCACCAGGGCAAGGTGGCCGCGGTTGCCGTTTCGCCGGACGGCCGCCTGGCGGCCTCGGCCGGCTGGGACCGCACGGTGCGGATCTGGGACCTGGAGCAGGGGATTGCCGCAGCGGTGCTGGAAGGCCATGCCAACAACGTCAACGCGGTGGCCTTCTCGCCCGACGGCCGCAGACTGCTGAGCGGCAGCTACGATGCGACCCTGAAGCTGTGGCGGATCGCCGACGGTGCGCTGATCCGGACGCTGACCGGTCACGACTTCGGCGTCAATTCGGTGGCGATCACGCCGAACGGGCGGCGCGCCGTCTCGGTCGGCGTGGACGAGACGCTGCGCGTCTGGAGCCTCGAGACCGGCGAGGAAATCGCCTCGCTCGTCGGCCACGAGGGGCCGGTCTTCGGTGTCGCGGTGTCCCCCGACGGACGCTTCGCCGCCTCGGGTGGCGTCGACCGGACGGTGCTGCTGTGGAACCTGGAGAGCGGCAATTTCATAAGGGCTTTCTATGGCCACGAGGCGCCGGTCTGGGCGCTCGCCTTCACGCCCGACGGGCGGCGGCTGCTGTCCGCCGGGTCGGACGAAGTGGTGCGTGTTTGGGATCTCGAGCGGGGCGAGGAGATCGGCCTCGGCGGCGAGCGGCGCGGCGCCTCCCCGCTGGCGCAGTTGCCGGACGGTCCGGGCGCCGAGCTCTTCGCCCGATGCATCGTTTGCCACACGGTGAGCCCCGACGGCCGCAACAAGGCGGGGCCGACGCTCTACGGCCTGTTCGGACGCCGCGCCGGATCGGTCGCCGGATATCGCTACTCCGAGGGCCTCAAACACAGCGGCGTGGTCTGGAACGAAGACACCATCGACGCCTTGTTCCGCGAGGGCCCGGCGGCCTACACGCCCGGATCCAAGATGCCGCTGCAGCAGATGCCGAACGCCCGGGAGCGGGCCGAGCTGATCGCCTATCTGAAACGGATCACGCGCGCCGTGGAGTAACAAAGGACAATGGAAACGGTTTCGTATCCGGAGGACCAGTCGTCATGAGAGCATTCATCGCAAGCTGCGCTGCAGCCGTCATAATCGCGGTCGTCACCGCGGTGATTTTCAGCCAGATCGGCGTCGATACGGCCGAGGTCTATTCCTCGAGCAACGTGCGGCTCTAGTACCTACTTCCGGGCGCCGGCCGCCCTCAGCAGCGCGGCGGTTTCCTCGTCGCCGATCATCTCGGCCGCCTGCAGCGCGGTCCAGCCGTCCTTGGCCACGATGTCGACGCGCGCG
>CAMYMY010000581.1 GCA_947259625.1 uncultured Kiloniellales bacterium
CCGCGCCTTTCTCGACCGCCGCCCGCAAGGGCTTGCCGAGGCGCGGGTGGAGGATCGCCGCGGCGTGCTCCAGCTCGCCGTTCTCGCCAACGATCGCCGCCTTGCCGTAGCTCTCGGCCTCGTGCGGCCGGATGCCGAGCGCCGCCACCGCGCGTTCGCCCAAGAGGCCGCCCAGCTCCTCGCCGACCGCCATCAGCGCCTCCAGGTCCTCCTGATAGGCCCCGGCGAAGGGGTTCTCGATTACCGCCACGGCGGCGGCCCGCCGGGTCGGCGGCTCGATCTCCCGGCCCATCTCCTTGTGGGTCTCGTCGACGACAGTGACGAGCCGGCGAATTTTCGCGAGTGCCATGACGCTCCTCCCCTGCGTTCAGCTCCGATTCCGACGACTATAGCGGAAATCGCGCGCCCGGTCTCCCGCGAGAAAAGCCGCGAAAGAAACCGCCAGGCAGCCCGAGGCTTGCGCGCCGCAGAGAACTGCATCATCATGGGTTGCACTTGGGGAAGTTGGCATAGGATCGACCGTCGCAGGTCGGGCCCGCTCTCCTCAAGGAACCGCGCGGACTCCCCGGGCCACCCGGGATCTCCGCGACCGGAACCAAAAACAAGGAAGCAACGGGGAAACACCACCATGCACGAATATCGCACTCGCCTGTCTTGGGCCCGGCCCGCGATCGCGGCCACGGCCCTCTTCGCTCTTCTCGGCGCCGAGGGCGCCTTGGCCCAGGAGAAGAAGGTGCCCGGCTGGGCGCAGGGTCGTCCGGCCGAGCTCGAGAACTCGCCGCTGGCGCCCCATGCGGGCAAGATGACCGTCACGCCGCCCGAGCAGATCCCGCTCGACCAGATCCAGCTGCCGCCCGGCTTCAAGGCCGAGATCTGGGCCCACGGCATGCCCGGCGCGCGCATGATGACGCGCGGCGACAAGGGCACGATCTTCGTCGGCACCCGCGGCATCGGCCGGGTCTACGCCGTGACTGACAAGGGCGCCACGCGCGAGCATCAGATCGTCACCGAGGGCCATTATCAGCCCAACGGCGTCGCCTTCCGCGACGGCAGCCTCTACGTGGCGGCGATCAACCAGGTGATGCGCTTCGACGGCATCGAGGACACCCTGCCCAAGGTGCCTCAGCCGGTCGACCTGACCAATGCCTTCGACCTGCCGCCGGACAAGCACCACGGCTGGAAGTTCCTGGCCTTCGGCCCGGACGGCAAGCTCTACGTGCCGGTCGGCGCGCCCTGCAACAACTGCGCGGTCGACACCGACGTGCACGCCAACATCCGGCGCTACAATCCAGACGGCACGGGCAAGGAGATCGTCGCCCGCGGCGTGCGCAACTCGGTCGGCTTCGACTTCCATCCCCAGACCGGCGAGCTGTGGTTTACCGACAACGACCGCGACTGGATGAGCGAGCACGGGCCCGACTGCGAGCTGAACCGCGTCTCCAAGCTGGGCGAGAACTTCGGCTTCCCGGCCTGCCACGCCAACGGCATCCTCGATCCGGAGTTCGGCAAGACCGGCGCCTGCGACGGCGTCACGATGCCAGCCGCGCTCATGGGGCCGCATACGGCACCGCTCGGCATGCGCTTCTACACCGGGGCCATGTTCCCGGACGAGTACAAGGGCCAGATCTTTGTCGCCCGGCGCGGCTCTTGGAACCGGACCAGCAACCTCGGCTTCGACGTGGTGCTGGCCAAGCTCAACTCGGCCGGCACCAGCGCCTCGGTCTCGCCATTCATGACCGGCTTCCTCGACACCGGGGACAACAGCTTTTGGGGCCGTCCGGTCGACGTGCTGGTCATGCCCGACGGCGCACTGCTGGTCGCCGACGAGCAGAACGGCGCGATCTACCGTGTTTCCTACGGCGGCATCTAGCTGCCGGCGCGGCCCGGACCGCGCGACCGCACTGAAGCAGGGGGCCGCCGCGGGCATTCTCGCCTTGGCGGTCCTCCTGACCGCGGCGCCGCCCGCGGGTGCCGGGACACCCGCCGGCGGGCCGGCGCTGGACGCGTTGCTCGAGGGCTGCGCCCAATGCCACGGCGCCGACGGCAATTCTGTCATGCCTGACGTGCCGTCGCTGGCCGGGCAGCCGGCGACCTTCCTCGAGACCCAGCTGATCCTGTTCCGCGAGCGCCTCAGGCGCTCGGAGGCCATGGCCCCGCAGGTAAAAGGCCTCGACGACCC
>CAMYMY010000582.1 GCA_947259625.1 uncultured Kiloniellales bacterium
CGGCTGCGCCAGCGCGTCGCCGGCGCTAAGCGCACAGATCAGCGACAGGATGGCGAGAAGAGCCACTCCCGGACTCATGAGCCACTTCGGATCACGCCTTTTCACGTTCCCTTCCCCCTGTTCTCGATGGGCGCCCCCTCCGCGTTCAGTTGGGCGGCCAGCCGGATCAACTCACGGCGCGCATCGGCCGATACAAGACGACCCTCGATCGGGTCACGCAAGGCGTCACGGGTCCTCTCGGATGCTGGTACTCTCGTCTCCATGGGCGGCCTCCATTGATTGAGCCGGGACCCAGCCAGGTCCGAATCGACAGCTGGCATCTCAAAGGACGCACCCCTGCCGAATTTCCCAGCAACTCTAGGACGTCACCCAAGGTGGCTGAAGACCTCCCGGTTAAGGAGTTCTTAACCAGGAATTCACTATTCATTGGTTGCCGATGGGGTGCGCCGACATGGTTCGTTGCTCTTCTCCAGATCCGGAAATCAGAGATCAAGAAGGGCGCTGCCCCTGAACGCTGTCCCGAGGCGAAGTAAGTCCTCGCTCATCGATAAACCTTTATGGGCACATCGTGTCATGATCGATCGGTACCAATAAGTATGCTGTCTCCCACCTGCAAAGAGACCCTGAACCGCGCCCGGGCTCTTGCCCATGACTGCTGTCAGGATCGTGTGACTCTAGAAACCCTGCTGCTGGCGCTGACCGAGGATCCGGATGCTCTTAGCGTCCTCGCTGCCCGCGACACCGACTTGGACGCATTGCGGCATGATCTTCTTGACCACTTCGGAAGCATGCCTGTCGATGCCAAACCGCTTCTGATGGCGCCACAACCGACTGCGGCTTTTCGTCGCGTGATCAAGCGTGCCGCCGTGCACGCGGAGACGAACGGCCATGATGAAGTGACAGGCCAGGATGTGCTGTATTCGATACTCTATGAGCCCAACACTCGCGCAGCACGTTTCTTGCACAAGCAGGGGCTCGATTGGTCGGACACAGGCTATCGGGGTGCTGACGGAGATGCCATATGGCCGGAAGAAACGTGTGAAGAAGAAGCCAAAGACCATGGTGGATCCACGCGGCCGGCGACCCCGGACGGCGGCTCCACGGCCCTCGAGGCCTTCGCCGTCAATCTGCGAGAGAGGGCCGTAGCCGGCCGGATCGACCCTTTGATCGGTCGCGAGCCCGAGATCGAGCGGACGATCCAGGTTCTGTGCCGGCGGACCAAGAACAACCCGCTCTACGTCGGCGAGCCGGGCGTCGGCAAGACGGCGATCGCCGAGGGGCTGGCCCGGCGGATCGTCGGCGGCGAGGTGCCCGAGGTCCTCAAGGAGGCGACCATCTACGCCCTCGACCTGGGCGCGCTTCTCGCCGGCACCCGCTACCGGGGCGACTTCGAGGAGCGCCTCAAGGCGGTGATCGGCGAGCTCGAGGGTCAGGACAACGCGGTCCTGTTCATCGACGAGATCCACACGGTGATCGGGGCCGGGGCCACGTCGGGCGGCGCCATGGACGCCTCGAACCTGCTCAAGCCGGCGCTGCAGAGCGGTACGCTGAGGTGCATCGGCTCGACCACCTATAAGGAGTACCGCAACTACTTCGAGAAGGACCGGGCGCTGGTCCGCCGCTTCCAGAAGATCGACATCAACGAGCCCTCGGTCGAGGACGCGGTCAAGATCCTGCGCGGCCTGAAGCCCTATTACGAAGAGCACCACAAGGTGCGCTACACCGGCGAGGCGCTGCGCGCGGCGGTCGAGCTGGCGGCGCGCTACATCAGCGACCGCAAGCTGCCCGACAAGGCGATCGACGTGATCGACGAGGTCGGCGCGTCGCAGATGCTGGTGCCGGAGTCCAAGCGGCGCAAGACGATCGGCGTCAAGGAGATCGAAGCGGTGGTCGCCAAGATCGCCCGCATTCCGCCGAAGAGCGTCTCCAAGGACGACCGCAGCGCGCTCAAGAACCTGAAGCGCGACCTGAAGACCATGGTGTTCGGCCAGGACCGGGCGATCGAGGCCCTGGCGGCGGCGATCAAGCTGGCGCGCGCCGGCCTGCGCGAGCCGGAGAAGCCGATCGGCAGCTACATCTTCTCGGGGCCGACCGGCGTCGGCAAGACCGAGGTGGCGCGCCAGCTGGCCCATTCGCTGGGCATCGAGCTGACCCGCTTCGACATGTCGGAGTACAGTCGCGCCTGCTGGGCGCGCCGCCGGGCTATGTCGGCTTCGACCAGGGCGGTCTCTTGACCGACGCGATCGACCAGCACCCGCACTGCGTCCTGCTGCTGGACGAGATCGAGAAGGCGCACCCGGACCTGTTCAACATCCTGCTGCAGGTGATGGACCACGGCAAGCTGACCGACCACAACGGCAAGGTGGTCGATTTCCGCAACGTGATCCTGATCATGACGACGAACGCCGGGGCGGCGGACCTGGCGAAGCCGACCATCGGCTTCGGCCGCGGGGTGCGCGAGGGCGAGGACGAAGAGGCGATCAACCGAATGTTCACGCCCGAGTTCCGCAACCGCCTGGACGCCGTGATCGCCTTCTCCAACCTGTCGCCCGAGGTGATGAGCCAGGTGGTCGACAAGTTCATCATCGAGCTGGAGGCACAGCTGGCCGACCGCAACGTGGTCATCGAGCTGACCGACGAGGCGCGGGC
>CAMYMY010000583.1 GCA_947259625.1 uncultured Kiloniellales bacterium
ATGCCCGGCAAATGCGAAGAAGCCGGTGACGTTATTGGCGTCACCGGCTTCCGGCGCGGCTCGCGGCCGCGGAACTGGAATTCGAACTGGAATTCAGGTCACGCCACCGTATAGTCCTTGTACTTGTCCAGCAGGCGGACCGGCTTTTTGAGGGCGTCGCGGCGGAAGGGGTCGCCCAGCTCGCGGGTGCACATGACCTCGAGGACCGTGGTCTTGCCCTGCTTCTGCGCGTCGCAGGCCTTCTCCAGCGCCTCGCCGACATCGCCCAGCTGCTTGACCGTGACGCCCTCGGCGCCCATGGAGCGCGCGATCTCGGCGAAGCTCGGGCTCTCCAGGTTCACGCCGAGGAAGCGGGTGTCGTAGAAGTCCACCTGGTTCTTCTTCTCGGCGCCCCACTGCTTGTTGTGGAACACGACGGCGGTCACCGGGATGTTCTCGCGCACGCAGGTCAGGATCTCGCCGAAGCTCATGCCCCAGGCGCCGTCGCCCACGTAGGCCACCGCCGGACGGTCGGGCGCCGCGACCTTGGCCCCGATGATCGTCGGGAAGGCATAGCCGCAGTTGCCGAAGCTCATGGCCGCGAAGAAGCTGTTGGGCTTGGCGAAGCGCAGGTAGCTGTTGGAGACCGAGCAGATGTTGCCGATGTCGGTCGAGACCATGGCGTTCGCCGGCATGGCCTTCTCCAGCTCGCGCAGCATCTGGCGCGGGTGCATGGCGTCGCTGTCCTTCGAGACCTCGACGCTCCAGTCGTCGACCTCGTGGCTCCAGGCGCTCAGCTCGCCTTCCCAGGCTCCCTTCTGGCCCTCGATCTCGGCCAGGCGCTCCTGCGCGTTGTGCCGGCAGGCCATCTCGCGGTTGGCGAGCCGGTCGAGCAGCGCCTTGGCCGCGGCCTTGGCGTCGCCGCAGACGCCGACGGAGATCTCCTTGACCAGGCCCAGCATCCGGTGGTCGCTATCGACCTGGATGATCCTGGCGTCCTGGGGCCAGTAGTCGATGCCGTGCTGGGGCAGGGTGCCGAAGGGGCCGAGGCGGGTGCCCAGCGCCAGCACCACGTCGGCCTGGGCGATCAGCTTCATGCCGGCCTTCGAGCCCTGGTAGCCGAGCGGCCCGCACCAGAGCGGATGGTCCGCCGGGAAGGAGTCGTTGTGCAGGTAGCTGTTGACCACCGGCGCGTTCAGATGCTCGGCCAGTGCCACGCACTCGTCGACGCCGCCGGAGAAGACGACGCCGCCGCCCGACACGATGACCGGGAACTTCGCCTCGGCCAGGATCGCCGCCGCGTCCTCGAGGCTCTGCTCGCCGCCGGCCCCGCGCTCGATCACCTTGGGCTTGGGAATGGTGACGTCGACTTCGCCGTAGAAATGATCGCGCGGAATGTTGAGCTGGGTGGGACCGCGCTCGGCCATGGCCATGTCGAAGCAGCGGCCGGTCAGCTCGGCCATCCGCCCGGGCCCGGTGACGTGCCCTTGATACTTGGTGATCTTCGAGAAGATCGGCAGCTGGTCGGTCTCCTGGAATCCGCCGAGGCCGATCGTCCCGGAGCCGGTCTCGGGCGTGATCGCCACGACCGGCGAATGGGCCCAGTAGGCCGCGGCAATGGCGGTCACGAAATTGGTGATCCCGGGTCCGTTCTGGCCGATGCACACGCCGTGGCGCCCGCTGACGCGCGAGTAGCCGTCGGCCATGTGGGTCGAGCCCTGCTCGTGGACGGTCGGAATGAAACGGATGCCCGCGGCCGGAAAGATGTCCAGCGCGTCCATATAGGCCGAGCCGACGATCCCGAAGACGTCGGTGACGCCTTGGGCGGCCAGGGTTTCGACGAAGGCTTCGCTCGGTGTCATGCGGGTCATGGCGGCCCCTCCCAAAGTTCGCGTTGCGGAAACAGAGCCGTTTGGCACGGCCGAACCGGCCGGGGCGGTCTCGCCGGGGGAGTCGGCGAGCGGTTCGGTGCCGGCGAAGGACGGGAACTTGTTGGGGACGACCCGGAGCCTCCAGGGCTCGCCTGGGTGATCGGCCGGGGGAAGAGCCGCCACCGCGGGCAGCGTTTCGTGCTCGTTGCCGGGGCAGAAAGGACACCCGGGATCACGGGCCGGACGTTCGGGCTCGGCCGCTCTCGGACTCGGGGGAGCGTCGACCGGGCGTTCGGATCGGTGGCCGGCCACGGCGACCCAGCGG
>CAMYMY010000584.1 GCA_947259625.1 uncultured Kiloniellales bacterium
GCGCCCGAGCCGGGGCGCCAGCCACTTCATCGCGAAATAGGGCCTGAGGGTGACGCTGAGCGCGCTGTCCCGCTCGGCCGCGCCCAGGCCCTCGACCGCCTCGGCGATCCGCCCGAAAGCCTCGCCCAGCGCCGGCAGCAGGGCGCGGCCCGACTCGGTCAGGGCCAGGGTCCGCCCGGCGCGCCGGAACAGCGCCTGGCCCAGGTGCCGTTCCAAGAGCTTGATCTGGTGGCTGACCGCCGCCTGGGTGACGTGGAGCTCCTCGGCGGCGCGGGTGAAGTTCAAGTGGCGCCCGGCGGCCTCGAAGGCGCGCAGCGCGGTCAGCGGCGGCAGGCGCAGGGTCATGACGAAGTCTAATCATGAATAATTCTAATGTCTAGCATGAAAAACGATCGTTTGTAATCCACGTTTAGTGTCTTTAAATCAATCGGATATACAGAGATCGAGACCGTGAGCGCCGGTCGTCAGCATAAGAACAATCAGGGGATATCGTCATGGAACTGTTGTTTCGCAGCGTCGCCCGGGCCGGCGGTATCGAAGTCCCGCCCGAGGTCCAGATCTTCGCGCCGCCCAAGCGGACGCCCTGGGAGCGCCGCCTCGCCGCGAAGCTCGCCCGGACCCTGCCCGCGCTCCTCTCCGCCCTCTGGCGTCGCCTCGCCGCCCACGCCGAAACCGCCCCCGCCCGCACCCCCGCCCACCCCTGACCTAATTCGGGCGGGGACAACCTAATTCGGGGACACAATACTAATTTCTTCGCACCTCGGCCGCAGGTTCGAGGCACTGGCGAGAAATTAGTATTGTGTCCCCGAATTAATGTGTCCCCGAATTAATGCCCCCGCGACACGGGCCGGCCACGTTTTTTGCTTCTGAAATTCGCCCCTTTGCCTATATTCTTGGACAAAGCCCCCGCGCGAAACCGGGGAGGAGCCAAAGGAGCAAGCAGATGAAACGAGTCGTGGTCACCGGCATGGGCCTGGTCACGCCGCTGGGCGTCGGCGTGCAGACGGTCTGGGACAAGCTCGCCGCCGGCCTCTCCGGCGTCGTCAGGATCGACCGCTTCGACGTCTCGGACCTGCCGGTCAAGATCGCCGGCCTGGTCCCCGAGGGCCCGCGCGCCGAGGGCTGCTTCGAGCCCGACGCCTACATGCCCCCCAAGGAGCAGCGCCGCGTCGACCGCTTCATCCAATACGCCATCGCCGCCGCCGACGAGGCGCTCGAGGCCGCCGGCTGGCACCCGGAGAAGGCCAAGGACCAGGAGCGCAGCGGCACCATGATCGCGTCCGGCGTCGGCGGCTTCCCGGCCATGATCGAGGGCGCGGAGCTGCTGGCCGAAAAGGGCCCGAAGCGCATCTCGCCCTTCTTCATCCCCTCCTTCCTGGTCAACCTCGCGGCCGGCCAGGTCTCCATCCGCCACCACCTCAAGGGCCCGATCGGCGCGCCGGTCACGGCCTGTGCCGCCGGCGCCCAGGCGATCGGCGACGCCTTCAAGGCGATCCGCCTGGGCGAGGCCGACGTGGTCCTGGCCGGCGGCGCCGAGGCCTGCATCAACCGGCTGAGCCTGGCGGGATTCGCCGCCGCCCGGGCGCTCTCGACCGGCCACAACGACGAGCCGGCCAAGGCGTCCCGCCCCTTCGACGGCGACCGCGACGGCTTCGTCATGGGCGAGGGCGCGGGCCTGATGGTCCTCGAGGCCTTCGAGCACGCCAAGGCGCGCGGCGCCGAGATCCTGGCCGAGCTGATCGGCTACGGCACCTCGGCCGACGCCCACCACATCACCTCGCCGCCCGAGGACGGCGAGGGCGCGCAACGGGCCATGGTCGCGGCCCTCGCCCAGGCCGAGATCAGCCCCGGCGACGTCGACTACATCAACGCCCACTCGACGGCGACCGGCCAGGGCGACCTGGCCGAGGTCAACGCGGTCAAGGCGCTCTTCGACAACGCGGTCGCCAGGGTCTCGATCTCCTCGACCAAGTCGGCGGTCGGCCACCTGCTGGGCGCGGCCGGCGCGGTCGAGGCGATCTTCACGGTCATGGCGATCCTCAAGCAGAAGATCCCGCCGACCCTCAACCTCGAGACCATCGCGCCGGAGTTCGCCGGCCTCGACCTGGTGCCCCTGAAGGCCAAGGCCAAGGAGGTCCACGTCGCCATGTCCAACGCCT
>CAMYMY010000585.1 GCA_947259625.1 uncultured Kiloniellales bacterium
TCGCCGGTCAGCACCACCCGGGCGCCGAAGCCGCGCGTGCGCTCGACCTTGGAGAAGGGCGCGAACTCCGGCATCACGATGACCGCCGGGATGCCCAGGCGCCGGGCGTGGTAGGCGACGCCCTGGGCGTGGTTGCCGGCCGACATGGCGATCACCCCGGCCTCGGCCTCGGCGGGCGTCAGGCTCTTCAGCTTGTTGAAGGCGCCGCGGTCCTTGAACGAGCCGGTGATCTGCAGGTTCTCCAGCTTCAGGAAGACCTCGGCGCCGAGCCGCTCGGAGAGCCGCGGGGCGGACACCAGCGGCGTGCGAATCACCGCGCCCTCGATGGTCTTCGCGGCGGCCCGGATGTCGTCGATCGAAACGGCCATGCCTGCTTTCCCTCCCCTGCCTCGGGCCGATCCTACCCCGGATCGAGCGTCAGCCGATAGCGCGGCTCCGTCCCGGCGCCGTCCAGCTTCAGGTATTGGCCGTCGCGCCAGCGCCGGGCCAGGCTGCCGTAGTGCCGGGACAGGGGGTTGCCGGACTGGCCGGTGGCGATCATGAAGCGCGACTCGTCCAGGTTCGCCAGGTCGTAGACCGCGCGGAAGCCCGGGCCATGGCGGTCCTCGAAGCGGCTTTCGGGCGGTCCATCCAGGCGCGGCCCGCCGCGGTTGACAGTGTAGAAGCCGCCGTCGGCCTCGACCGCGAACTCGAGCCAGTCGCCGATCACCGGGACGTGCCGCAGCACCGGGTGGGGGAAGCGCGCGATGTGGGCTTCGCCCCAGCGCCAGTCGTCGATGTCCGGGCCGAAGCGCGCCTCGATGTCCTCGAGGGTGGCCGACAGGGCCGTGCCGATCAGCTGGTCACAGGTCTCCGTCGCGTGCGTCGTGATGTCATCGCACCACTCTGTCCGCTCGGTCAACACCGCGACCAGCAGGTCGGCCTTGGCACGCTGGTAGCTCGGGAAGGTCCCGTGCAGTTCGTCGGCGAGAACGGCTTCGTTGAGCGCCGCCAGCCAGGCTTGGAAGATCAGCGGCTCGGGCCGGCCGCGCGCCATGCGGTGGTCCCACTCGGCCAGCAGCGCCCGCGCCCGCGCCACCTGTTCGCTCTCGGGCAGCGAATTGCGGAGCAGCAGGGGCAAGAGCCGCCGCGCGGCCAGCGACACCGCGTCCTGCTGCAGCGCCAGGCTGTCTTCCACCGTCGCCTTGTGGAGCGCGTCCAGGACCAGCGCGATGCGCCGGGCGCGATAGGGGTCGGGCCAGTCGGCGGCGATCAGGTGCGGGTAAGCCGCGTCCACGACGCGGTTGTTGGCGTTGACGATGCGCCCGCCCGGCGGGTTCGCGACCTGCGGCAGCTCGGCGGCGGGGATGAATCCGCGCCAGTCGTGCCCGCCCGTCCAGCCGGGCACCGGGACCCGGCCGTCGCCCGCCTCGCGGATCGGGACGCGGCCCGCGGTGACGAACCCGATGGCGCCGGCCGTATCCGCATAGGCGACGTTCTGCACCGGGGCGTCGAAGCGCTCCATGGCGGCCAGGAAGTCCGGCCAGCCGCGGGCGCGGTTGAGGCGGTAGACCGCCTCGGCCGTCCGGTCGTCGGCCCTCAGCGCCGGCCAGGCGAGCGCCAGCACCTGGCCCTCGGGCAGCGTCTCGGCCAGCCCCGGCCGCAGGTCGGAGATCACCGGCCCGTGCCGGGTCGCGCGGACCGTCAGGACCACGGGCGCCTGGCCGCGCACCGCGATCACCTCCTCGCGGACTTCGAAGGGCCTGGGGCCGTCGGGCGTGTCGTAGTGGCCGGGCCTGTCCGCGCTCAGGCGCTCGACGAAGAGGTCCTGGCTGTCGGCGTGCGTGGTGGTGAAGCCCCAGGCGATATGGCCGTTGTGTCCGACCACCAGGTGGGGCACGCCGGGAGCCGTCGCGCCGGCGAGCGTCAGCGCCGGCGTCTCGATCCGCGCCAGGTACCACTGCCCGGGCGCCTCGAGCGGCAGGTGCGGGTCGTTGGCCAGGATCGGCCGGCCCGTCGCCGTCCGCGCGCCGGCCAGCACCCAGAGGTTCGACGCGTCCTTGGGCGCCCAGGACCAGGGCAGCGGTTCGTCGAGGACGGGGGTTGCCGATGGCTGAGAACAGGGTTTTTCGGCCGCCCCGAGGTCCCGCGGTTCGTTCTTCCCCCGGGTCGCCGACCA
>CAMYMY010000586.1 GCA_947259625.1 uncultured Kiloniellales bacterium
CCGCGCGACAGGCTTCGAGAGCCGTGCCTCGGAATCGGAATTCACCAGGGGTTTCGATCCTGCGGACGCGGTCTAGAGGCGGGAATCGTCCGCGAAGGGGGTCAATATCAATGAGCGCTGGTCCTATTTGAGCCCGGCTTTCCGCAGTCCCTCGATGAAGTGCTCGAGATCTTCGGGGTTCTTATCCGGCTGCACCTCGGCCCAGTGGACGAGGGAGAACTCCGGGTGTACGCGCAACACCTCCGCGGCCTCGGCCCGAGCTTCGTCCATCCTGCCCAGCTGGGCGTAGCAGGTCGCCAAGAGCCTCCGACCCTCCGCCGGATTTTGCATCCGTTTGACGATCTCAATGGCTTTCTCGTACTCGCGCATCTGGTGATAGGCGCCGCCCAGGTTCCAGGAATACCAGTCCGGATAATAGGGGTTGAGCCGCATCGCCTTGTGCAGGAGTTGGACGGCGGCTTCCGGGCGCCCGCAGTGCGCCAGCGCATCGGCCATCTCGGCCATGAGGTCGGCGTCGTTGGGATTCAGGTTCAGGCCGCGTTCGTAGCATGCTATCGAGGCATCGTGTCCCTTCTTGTAGAGGTGCACGAAGCCCAACTCCGCATAGCCGCGGGCATCGTATTCGTCGAGATGGACCGCCTGTTGGGCGAGGTCCAGCGCGCGGTCGAGCAGCCGCGATCCGCTTTCCTCCCAGGAGTAGCGCCAGGCGTAGTTGAGGGTCCGCGACATCGCGGCATAGGCCCGCGCATAGCCGGGATCGATCTGCGCGGCGCGCTCGTAATGCTGGCGCGCCATCACGTTGGACCCTTTCTCATGAAGGAACAGCAGTTCCTGCCCCCGCAGGACCAGGCCATAAGCCTCCAGGTTGTCGGTCTCCGCCTGCAGCGCGCGCCGTCGTTCCTCGGAAGCGATCTGCTGGGCCAGCGTCGCCGCGACGGACACCGCCAGCTCGTCCAGGACGTGGAGGACCTCGTCGAAATAGTGGTCGAATCGCTCTCCCCACAGCTGCTGGCCGCTGGCCGCCTCGATCAGCTGCGTCGTTACGCGCAGGCGGCTACCGAGCCGCAGGATACTGCCTTCGACCAAATAGCGGACGCCCAGTTCGCGGCCGATGTCCTGGACGCTGCGGTTCCGCAGCTTGTACTGGAAGGCCGAATTCCGGGAGATCACGAAGAGCTCGCGAAACTTGGACAATGTGATGGTCAGATCGTCGGTGATCCCGTCGCTCAGGTAGATTTCCTGTTCGCCCTGCGAGAGGTTCTGGAACGGCAGAACGGCGACCGACGGGCGGTCCGGCAACTCGAGCGGTTTTTCCTCCGCGTGGTAGTGGGGCAGTGCGACCGAAGCCTGCTCGTCGAAGCGGACGCGGTAGACGTCCACCGGCTGAACGATGTTCTTGAGGTCCTGGGCGCCCATGAACTCGTACCCGAAGGCCAGCTTGGCCTGCACCTGTTCGTGGACCGCTTTCGAGACGCAGATGCCGCCGGGATAGGCGAGGTGTTGCAGGCGTTCGGCGATGTTGACGCTGTCGCCGTAGATCTCCCCCTGGTCGACGATGATATCGCCGAGGTTGACGCCAATGCGGAACTCCACCCGCCTTTCGACCGGCAGATCGAGATTTCTTTCGGCAATGGCCTTTTGCATTTCGGCCGCGAACTTGACGGCGTCGACGGCGCTTTGCATGTCGGCCAGCACGCTGTCGCCAATCGCGCGCACGATACGTCCGCCGAAGTCGGCGACCTTGCTTCGGAACAGGTCGAGGCAGGCCGTCGTCTCCCTGTGCGTGGTTTCCTCGTCGCGGCCGATCAGGCGGCTGTAGCCCTGCACGTCGGCGAACAGGACTGCCGCGAGTTTTCGTGGCAACTTCGGCTGAGGGTGCTTTTCCATGGTCCCTTCTGCCGCCGCCCTCCTCGACCCGTGTGACCGGCGGAGGTTCTTAAGGTGTGCCGCCGCCGGTCGGATTGTTCGCCGCTGGTTGAGCCGGTCGGCGTCGCGCGCCCGTAGCGTGCACGCTGCAAGTGACAATTTCAAGAATAAGCACAGTTACAGACATATCATGCATGTGCAAACAAACCATATGCAATAACGAACGGTGTAAAATGAGCGACAGGCCCGGGTTGTCTCGCCGGGGCGACGGGGCGGCCGGGTCAAGACCC
>CAMYMY010000587.1 GCA_947259625.1 uncultured Kiloniellales bacterium
GCCTCCGGCGCCTTCACTCCCCCCATCTTGTCATTGCCGGGCGTGACCCGGCAATCCAGGAGTCAGACGTTGAGCACCTCGTACAGATCCAGCCAATCCGGGTTGTCCTTCTCGATCAAGGCCAGTTTCCAGGCGCGCGGCCAGTGCTTGATGTTCTTCTCGCGCTGCAAGGCGCGGCGGATATCGTCGCAAGCCTCGTAATGGACCAGCCTGTGGACGCCGTACCTTTTGGTGAAACCATCTGTCACGCCCTCCCTGTGCTCCCAGGCCCGGCGCGCGAGATCGTTCGACACGCCGACGTACAAGGTCCCGTTCCTTCGACTGGCCAGGATGTAGACGTAATAGGCCATCACCGCTGCGGCTTTGACACTTGGTCCGCGCCACTCGCTCTCGTCATCGCCGGGCGTGACCCGGTGATCCAGGCTTGAGCAGGGCCGACCCGTCTTACTGGATTGCCGGATCAAGTCCGGCAATGACGGGAATGGACGATGCCACACCCGGATTCTGCATCCCGCTCATCCGAGCCTCACCTTGCGGCGCTTGGCCGAGATGACGCGGGAGTTGAAACCGCCCCAGGACAGTTCCGCGTTGAGGCGGCCGTACTCGATCTTGGGACAGCGGTCCATCACCACCTTCAGTCCGGCGGCCTCGGCCTTCTTCGCCGCGGCGTCGTTGCGCACGCCGAGCTGCATCCAGATCACCCTTATGCCCTTCTCGTCGGCCACCTTGACCGCCTCGTCGACGATCGGCCCGGCGTCCTTCGAGCCGCGGAATACGTCGACCATGTCGATGCGCTCGGGAATTTCGGCCAGGCTGGCGTAGACCGTTTCGCCCAGGATCTCGCCGCCGGCCGCCCGGGGGTTCACCGGGATCACCCGGTAGCCCTTCTCCTGCAGGTACTTCATGGCGAAGTAGCTGGGCCGGTTCCAGCGCGGGCTGGCGCCGACCATGGCGATGGTATGGACCGAGGCCAGGATCGAGCGGATATAGGCGTCGGGGTAGGCGTCGTGATCGACGGGCTGGGTGCTGGCAGCGGTCATGGCCGTCGATCCGATTGCCATACTCGACACGCCGAACTGTCATGGCCGGGCTTGACCCGGCCATCCAGGAGCACGCCGGTCGCATGGATGCCCGGATCACGTCCGGGCATGACACAAAGGGTGCTCCATCCCCCGGCCGGACTCGAGCTCTCGCCGCCGGCCAATGCGGTCACCGCCCCTTCCAGACTGGCTTGCGCTTCTCAGAAAAGGCGTCGATGCCCTCGGCGACGTCCTCGGCCATCATGTTGCAGGCCATGACCTCGCCGGCGTAGCCGTAGGCCTCGTCGAGGGTCATCTCGAGTTGCTTGTAGAACAGGTCCTTGCCGGTCCGGACCGCGACGGGCGTCTTGGCGGCGATCTTGGCCGCCAGCTCCGTGACCGCGGCGTCCAGCTCGGCGGCCGGCACCGCGCGGTTGACCAGCCCGTAGTCAACGGCTGTCGCCGCGTCGATCAGGTCGCCGGTCATCAGCATCTCGAAGGCCTGCTTGCGCGCGACGTTGCGCGACAGCGCGACCGAGGGCGTCGAGCAGAACAGGCCCACGTTGATCCCGTTGGTGCCGAAGCGCGCCTCCTCGGCGGCCACGGCCAGGTCGCAGGTCGCGACCAGCTGGCAGCCGGCGGCACAGGCGATGCCATGCACTCGGGCGATCACCGGCTGCGGGATGCGGGTCAGGGTCGTCATCATGCGGCTGCACTGGGCAAAGAGCCGGCGGTGGGTGTCCTGGTCGGGGGCCGCGCGCATCTGCTTCAGGTCGTGACCGGCGCAGAACGCCTTGCCGCTGGCCGCCAGCACCACGACGCGCAGGCTCTCGTCCGCCGCGATGTCGTCGAGCGCCCCCTGCAGCTCGGCCAGCAGCTCCTCGGAGAGCGCGTTGTACTGGGCCGGGCGGTTGAGGGTCAGAGTGGCGACGCCGTTGCGGTCTTGGCGCAGCAGGATCGGCTCGTTGGCAACGGGGGCGGCTTCGGCCGGCATGGGCTCTCTCCCTCGGGTCTGTCTAACGTCCCCTGAATCTGGCCCCTTCCGGGGGGGTGGTTCAAGGGCTATTACGGTCGAAGGGCGAATGCGCGCCTCAGATGTCGCCGTAGTCGCCGTGGCGGCCCTTGCCGGCGG
>CAMYMY010000588.1 GCA_947259625.1 uncultured Kiloniellales bacterium
CCAATTGGGGCGAGGCTGCCCTGTCGACCAATTCATTGCTAGGAAGTGCGCATCGGCTTGACGTGCGGTAGCGGAACCCCCACCGCACAAATACCACGCAAAAGAGCTAGAGCATCACGTCACGATGCTCTAACCCTTTGATTTAATTGGTGAGCGCACAAGGACTCGAACCTCGGTCCCGCCGATTGTGAGAAGAAATGGTGCCGCCTGTAAGACTCGAACTTACGACCCCGGCATTACGAATGCCGTGCTCTACCAACTGAGCTAAGGCGGCTCTTGTCGAAAAGTTGTTGAAAACTCCCGGTCAGTTCAGAACCAACCACTTGTTTCCACTAACCCATATCCTCCATCAAGACGCATTACGAATGCGTTGCTCTACCAACTGAGCTACATCGGCCTTTGTGCCGTCCAGGCGGGCGGACAGTAATGCAGGGCCGGGCGCCCCGTCAATGCCGCGCGACGGCCCTCAGCCGCGCTGGCCGGTGGCGGCGGGTGGCGGCGCGCCGGGCCTGCCTTGCGCCAGGGCACGTCCGCCGCCGTTGCCGTTTCGCGGCAGGATCTCGAGCGCCGGCAGCTCGGCCTCGGGCCGTCCCGCGCCGTCGGCCGGCCGCGCCTCGGGGCCGACCTGGACCGGCGGGCGCCAGGTCACGCTGTCGAAGGTCTTGCAGGCGCCGCAGTGGGCGCTCCAGCGCCCGGCCAGCGCGCCGCAGGACCCGCAGACCCAGGCCGGGTCGCGGGGCGCGCGGCCGGCGCGCAGCAGCCAGGCGCGCGCCTTGGCGCCGTCGCCGTGCTCGGATTCCTCGAGCCGGGCCATCAGGCGGCAGACCCGCTCGCCGGGCGTCTTGCCCGCCGCCTTGGCCAGGTGACGCCGCGCCTCGCCCCAGAGCTGCGCGTCGAGCGCCGTCTCGGCCCGGGTCAGCTGGCTCTCCGGATGGTCGGGCGCGCCGGCCACGAGCTCGGCCATGCGGCCGACCTGCGCCAGCGCGCCGGTCTCGGGATCGAGACCCTTGTAGAGCCGGGCCAGGTCCGGGTGCGGCTGGTCCGGCCAGGCGCGCTGCAGCACGCGCCCCGCCTTGCCCCGGCGCCCGTCGGCGGTCAGCAGCTCGGCCAGGAGGACCGTGGCCGGCACCAGGCCGGGCGCCAGCTTGTGCGCCTCGCGCGCCAGCTTGAGGGCCTGCTCCGCGTCGCCGGCGGCGCGGGCCGCGCTGGCGCGCTCCAGCGTGATCACGGCGCGCTTGCGCTCGCCCTCGGGCGGCGGCAGGGCCTTGTGTCGGACCGCCTGGCGGACCGCCAGCTCGGCCGCCGTCAGATCGCCGGTCTGCTCCGACAGCTCGACCATGGCGGTCAGCACCCAGGGCGTCTTGGGGCGCAGGTCGTGGGCCTGCTGGGCGTAGTCGAGCGCCGCATCGGTGTCGCCCCGGCGCAGCGCCTGCATGAGACAGCCGCGCAGGCCCATGAAGCGGGTCTCCTCGCGCTCCAGCATGGCCTCGAAATAACGCCTGGCGGCCTGGTCGTCGCCGGCGAGCTGCGCCGCCTGGGCGGACAGCAGCAGGGTGAGCGGCGGCTCGTCCATCAGGACCTCGGCCTTGCGGGCCCAGCGGCGCGCCTCGTCGGGATCGCCCGCGGCGACCGCGACCATGCCCTGGGTCAGCGCCTTGTAGCCGCGCCGGCGCCGGTTCTCGCGGAGGACCCGGCCGATGCTGCCCGGCGCGCCGGCCAGAAGCCGCCAATAGCGGTGGATCAGGACCGCCGCCAGGGTGATCAGGAAGACCGCGAGGATCAGGATGCCGACCGTGGTGTCGATCTGATAGCCGAAGATCTCGATCGAGACCCGGCTCGGCTGGTAGGCCAGCCAGACCGCGGCGGCGACGACCACCGCCAGCTTGGCGATGAAGATCAGCGAGCGGACCATGGCCGCCCGCCTAACCGCCGGCCTGCGTGAGCCGGGCGATCGCCCGGGCGCGCAAGGCCGAGAGCGCGGTTTCGGCGCCGAGCCGCGCCTCGGCCCGGGCGCGCCAGCCGGCCGCCGCCTCGGCCGCCGGTCCGTCCAGCGCATTCAGCTCCGCGAGCGCCCCCGCCAGGTCGCCGGCCTGGAGCCTGTGCTCGGCCCGGGCCACGACCGGCCCCGGATCGCCGCCCGCGACGTCG
>CAMYMY010000589.1 GCA_947259625.1 uncultured Kiloniellales bacterium
TATGATACTTTGATGGAAATGTTAATGAAAAGTACGTTCTTCGGCAAATCACCTCATTACGTGGACTGCTATGTTTGAAAATGTAGTGGGGTGTTTGCTTGATCGAGATGTGGAATTCGGATCTCGACTTCTGAGGAGACGGGCAGATGAACAATATACTCATCGCGTTTGACAGGAACCCCGACGGGTCATGGACCTCGAACCAGGAGGTGACGATGAGGGGGCCCGAGGGGGACATCGAGATCGTCCGCCTCATGACCTTCTTTCCCGACGAGACCTTCCACGGTCTCGACGTGGCGGCGTGGCTCGAACGGCACAGCCTGGAGGATTGTCGGGTATAACCTGTCGCTCCGTGCCGTGGCACCGTGCCGAGTTCGGTGCCCGATTCCGCTCGATTGAAGGCGTCCGCGCCGGGCAGTAGAGTGGCCGGCCACGAGACAAGACCGGGACGCCGCCCGAAACCATGCCGCTCGATTCCAACTCCAAGTCCCAGACCGCGCATTCGGCCTGTCCGCACGACTGTCCCAGCACCTGCGCGCTGGAGGTCGAACGGCTGGGCGCCACGCGCATCGGCCGGGTGCGCGGCGCGCGCGACAATCCCTATACCGACGGCGTGATCTGCGCCAAGGTGGCGCGCTACGCCGAGCGCGTGCACCACCCAGAGCGCCTGACGACCCCCCTCAAGCGGATCCGTGAGAAGGGCGGGGGACGCGCGTCCTTCCAGGCCATCTCCTGGGAAGCCGCGCTCGACGAGGTGGCAGAGGCGCTGCTGACGGCCGAGCAGCGCCACGGACCGGAGACCGTCTGGCCCTACTACTTCGCCGGCACCATGGGCCACGTACAGCGCGACGGTATCCAACGTCTGCGCCACGTCATGAGGTACTCGCGCCAGCATTCGACGATTTGCACCACGCTCCCGGAATCGGGCTGGCTCGCCGGGGTCGGATCCAAGGCCGGCGTCGACGCCCGCGAGATCGCGCAGTCGGACCTGATCGTCGTCTGGGGCGGCAACCCGGTCTCGACCCAGGTCAACGTCATGACCCACATCGCCAAGGCCCGGAAGGCGCGGAACGCCAAGCTCGTCGTGGTCGACCCCTACCGCACTGGCACGGCCGAGCAAGCCGACCTGCACCTCATGGTCAAGCCCGGCACCGACGGGGCGCTGGCCGCCGCGGTGATCCACGTGCTCTTGAAGGAGGGGTTCGCCGACCGCGGCTACCTGGCGCGGTACACCGACTGGGACGCGGACGCCGAGGCGCACTTCGCGGACAAGACGCCGAAGTGGGCGGCGGCGATCACGGGGATCGATGCGGGCGGGATCCAAGACTTCGCCCGGCTCTACGGCGGGACCAAGCGCAGCTTCATTCGCGTCGGCTACGGCTTCGCGCGCGCCCGCAACGGGGCGTCCAACCTGCACGCCGTCTCCTGCCTGCCGGCGGTGACCGGCGCCTGGGCCAACGAGGGCGGCGGCGCGCTCTGGGGCAACGGCGCAATCTATCACTTGGACAAGACCCTGATCGAGGGCCTCGATCGCCTCGACAAGTCGGTGCGCGCGCTCGACCAGTCGCGCCTGGGCCCGGTGCTGACCGGCGACAAGCGCGACCTGGGCGAGGGCCCGCCGGTGACCGCGCTCTTCGTCCAGAACACCAACCCCGCCGTGGTCTGTCCTGAGACGAGGCGCTGCCTCGAGGGCCTCTCCCGCGCCGACCTCTTCACCTGCGTGCATGAGCAGTTCATGACCGAGACCGCGGCCCTGGCCGACATCTTGCTGCCGGCGACCACGTTCCTGGAGCACGACGACTACTATACGGCTTCGGGCCACACCTTCCTGCTGGCGACCAAGCCCGTGATCGAGCCGCTACCCGAGTGCCGCTCGAACCACGAGGTGATCTGTGCGCTGGCCAAACGTCTGGGGGCGGAGCACCCCGGCTTCGAGATGAGCGCCTGGGACCTCGTCGAGGCGACCTTCCAGGCCTCCGGCCACCCGCCCCCCGAGGCGGTCTGGCGCGAGCGCTGGCTCGACTGCGCCGAACCCTTCGAAAAGGCGCACTTCCTGGACGGCTTTGCGCAGCCCGGCGGGCGCTTCCGCTTCCGCGCGGACTGGGCGGGCGTGGGACGCGATCACGCCGGCATGCCGGCCTTGGC
>CAMYMY010000590.1 GCA_947259625.1 uncultured Kiloniellales bacterium
GGCGAGCGCACGCGCGAGGGCAACGATCTCTATCACGAGATGATCGAGTCGGGGGTGGTCAAGCCGGGCGAGGCGGGCTCCAAGGCGGCGCTGGTCTACGGCCAGATGAACGAGCCGCCGGGCGCGCGCGCCAGGGTCGGGCTGACCGGCCTGACCCAGGCCGAATACTTCCGCGACGAGGAAGGCCAGGACGTGCTGCTGTTCATCGACAACATCTTCCGCTTCACCCAGGCGGGCTCGGAGGTCTCGGCGCTCCTCGGCCGCATTCCCTCGGCGGTCGGCTACCAGCCGACGCTGGCCACCGACATGGGCACCCTGCAGGAGCGGATCACCACGACCAAGAAGGGCTCGATCACCTCGGTGCAGGCGATCTACGTGCCGGCCGACGACCTGACCGACCCGGCGCCGGCGACCTCCTTCGCGCACCTGGACGCCACGACCGTGCTGTCGCGCCAGATCTCCGAGCTCGGCATCTACCCGGCGGTCGATCCGCTCGACTCGACTAGCCGGATCCTCGACCCCTTCGTGGTCGGCGAGGAGCACTATGCCGTGGCCCGCGAGGTCCAGCGCATCCTGCAATCCTACAAGGCGCTACAGGACATCATCGCGATCCTGGGCATGGACGAGCTCTCGGAGGAGGACAAGCTGACCGTCGCCCGGGCTCGCAAGATGCAGCGCTTCCTGTCTCAACCTTTCTTTGTGGCCGAGGTGTTCACCGGAACGCCGGGGGTCCTGGTGTCGCTCGACGAGACGATCCGCGGTTTCAAGGGCATCTGCGAGGGCGAATTCGACCACCTGCCGGAAGCCGCCTTCTACATGGTCGGTACGATCGACGAGGCGGTCGAGAAGGCGCGCAAGATGGCGGCCGAGGCGGCCTGACCCGGCGTGAACACCGGCACCGGAGTGATGTGCGATGATCGAAACTAGAGTGGCGTTCGAGCTGGTCTCGCCGGAGCGGCTGTTGCTCTCGGAATCGGTCGACATGGTAGTCGTGCCCGGCGCCGAGGGCGATTTCGGTGTCCTGGTGCGCCACGCGCCGCTGGTCTCCGGCGTGCGGCCCGGCGTGATTTCGGTTTACAACGGGGGCCAGGTCACCGAGCGCATCTTCGTGGCCGGCGGCTTCGCCGAAGTGACGCCGTCGCGCTGCACGGTCTTGGCCGAGCAGGCCATGCCGGTCGCCGAGATCGATCGCCCGGCGGCCGAGCAGCAGCTCAAGGACGCGCGCGAAGACCTGGCCGACGCCAAGGACGACGATGAGCGCGATGCCGCGGCACGGCGAATCGCCGTCGCCGAGGCAATGATCCAGGCGTCGGCAAGCTAGGCGACTCGGCAACCCAGCGACCGGCGGGCTCACCCCGGTTTCTAACCTCAGCTATCAGCCGTCCGCGCGCGGCCCGAACAGGTCCGCGAACTCTGCCAGGACCGCGCGGTAGAGCTGCAGCTTGAAGGGGACGATGAACACCGGCAACTCCTCGTGCGGCGCCCATTTCCATGCGGAGAACTCCGGTTCCTCCGTCTCGATGTCGATATCGCTGTCCTCGCCCAGAAAGCGCAGAGCGAACCATTTCTGCGTCTGACCGCGGTAGCGGCCGCGCCACACCTTGGGTACGAGGTCTCGGGGCAGATCATAGTCGAACCACCGGCGGCTCTCGGCGATGATCTCCGCCTTGCTGGTGCCGATTTCCTCCTCGAGCTCGCGCAGCACCGCGTCGCTCGGCGCTTCGCCCTCGTCGATTCCGCCTTGCGGCATTTGCCAAGCAGGCCTCGGCGTGTCGATGCGCTGGGCGACGAACACCTGGTTTTTCCGGTTGAGCAGCATGAGGCCGACGCCGGGCCGATAGGGCAAGCGAGCGATCTCCTCCAGGCTCATGGTCACGGTGTCCGCTCCGTGGGGTTCAGGGTGTTGGTCTCGGGACCGCCAGATCAGAGATCGGCGACAACCTGAAGCCGCGCGCCTCGAGACTGACCGCCCAGTTGGCGAGACGTTCCAATGTCACCGGATAGGGCTCGCCCATGGCGATCGAAAAACCCCGGGCCAGCGCCAGCCGTTCGATCTGGACGAGGCGGGCATCGACCGCTTCCCGGTTCGGTTCCGGGCCGTCCAACATGCGATCGTTGACGGCATGCGGTAGCGCAATGCGCAGGCGGCTGGCGACGCTGCTTTCCGTCGTGTTGTTGTCGAGGAACATAACGCCCCTGCTCTTCAGCATCTGCAGAATCGGTTGCAGGGCGGCTTCGGACGTGGTGAAGCGCGAGCCCAGCACCGCCGCCACGCCGATGTAGCCCTGGCCGCGACCCAGGATCCACTGCAGGCGCTCCAGGTTCTGCGCCGGCTCCAAACCGGCCAAGAGCGCCCGCGGCCCGGGGTCATCGTTCGGGAAGGTGACGGGCTCCATCGGCAGGTCGATCAAGACCTCGTGTCCCCTGGCGCGTGCCCGGGCGATCCAGTCGTCCAGCTGCTCGGCATAGGGCGAGAAGGAAAGGGAGATCTGGGGCGGCAGCCGATCCACCGCCTGCTCGGTGGCGGCCTTGGACAGGCCCAGGCCGGTTATCACCACGGCGATGCGCCGGGGTCCCTGGACGGCGGCCCCGGACTGAGGCTCCGCCCCGGCCCCGGTCTGTTCCGGTTCCTCCTGTGGG
>CAMYMY010000591.1 GCA_947259625.1 uncultured Kiloniellales bacterium
GCCGCCGTCTCGTCCCGGATCACCTCGCGCCCGACCACCTTGTGGCCGTCGGCGAGGATCATCTCCTCAAGGGTGCGCCCGGACTTGTCGTCCTCGAGGCTGCGGCTGTCCGAAATGGTGAGAAGCGCGATCTGGACCGGCAGGAAGTCCCTGGTTCCCTCAATCTTGCTCACGGTGGGCTATCTCCTGGCTGGCGCCGTCGAGGGCGGCATACCCGGGCCAGTCGCCGGCCGCCGCCGCGTCCAGTGAGGGCGACGGCTGACCGAGGCGTGCCCGGTAGATCCAGAAGTTAGACAGTACCCGCTCGATGAACAAGCGTGTCTCGCGCGCCGGCAGGCTCTCGATGAACAGCAGCGGGTCGTCGTCGAGCTTCATCCGCCGCTGCCACTTCGCGAGATTGCCCGGGCCGCCGTTGTAGGCCGTGGTCAGGCGGAACAGATTGTCGCCGACCCGGTCGTTCGACAGCAGATGGGCGACGTAGCGCTGGCCCAGGTCCATGTTGAGCGACGGCTCGAAAAGCTGGTTGCGCCTGTGGCCGCGAAACCGCCGGTAGTTGCGGGCGACGAAACCGGCGGTCGACGGCAGCAGCTGCATCAGGCCGCGCGCGCCGTCCCGGCTCTTGGCCCGCGGGTTGAAGGCCGACTCCTGGCGCATCAGGGCATAGATCAACGCCCGGTCGACCTTGAAGCCGCCCTTGGGCTGCCACGGCGGGATCGGATAGAGCGCCGCCTCGAGCTTGTCGCCCTGGGGCTGGGCGTGGCCGGAATCGACCAGGCGGCTCGCCAGCTTGAAGGAGAGGGACGGCAGCTTGGCCCGCTCGGCGACAGACAGCAGGGCCTCGACCGCCTCGGGGACGTTCCAGTTCCTGAGACGCAGCAACTCGCGCTCGGCGCGCCGGTTTTGGCCGGCCTGCATCAAGGCGAGCGCCCGCCGGCTCTCGCGCGTGTTCAGCAGGATTTCCGCGCCCTCGGACGTGAGCCGATGCGGGCGGAAGTCGAATCGCGTCTCCATGCCCAGCGCGCGGCGCGCCAGCTGGCCGTAGAAGGTCATCGGCGCGTCGGCCGCGAGCGCCAGCCAGCGGCTCATCTCCTCGGGCTGGCGCAGGCGCAGGTGGGTCCGCGCGGCCCAGTAGGCCCCTGACGACGTGTTCCATCCCGAGGCGTTCCGCGACAGCGCGAGCTGCTCGAAATGCTCCGCCGCCGCGGGCAGGTCGTCGAGCCGCCAGGCGGCCAGGCCGGCGATCCAGTGGGCCATCGGCACATGCTCGCCCGAGCGCTTGGCCGCCGCCCGGGCCAGCGCATAGGCCTTGGAGACCTTGCCGTAGTAGTACCAGGCCGCCGCCACTTCGGCGTAGCCCTCGTCGATCTCGGCCGGGTGGAGCAGACGTTTGGTCTCGCGCGTGGCCAGCAGCTGCTCGGCCGCGCTAAGCCGCGTGCGCATGGCGTGGCGTTTGACCTGCCACTTGATCTGCCGGGCGCGCTTGCGCTTGGCGCGGCTCTGCCGTTTGCTTGGAACAGTGGCGCTCTCGGCCGCGGTCGCGCGTTGAATATTCGGCGACCTGTGGCGGGCCGGCTTGCGCGGCCGGATGTAGTTCTTGGGCCGGCGCTTGACCGCCAGATCGTAGACCGCCTTGGCTCCCGGATGGTCGGCGTAGCGGTCGAGCCAGCGCTTCAGCTCCTTATAGCGCGAGCGGTAGGCCGTCGGGTGCATGTAGCGCTGGAACTGAACGTGGCCCATCAGCATCCGGTCGCCGAGCCGCGCGATCAGCTTGTCGGCGGCCTTCCACTTGCCGCGCTCCTGCAGCCGGAAGATCTCCCGATAGAGCTCGGCGTCGGCGTCCGAAAGCACTTGAGGCAGGCCTTCCGTGCCGAGCGTATAGCGGTCTGCCAGGGTCTCGGTTCTCGTCTCGCTTTTCGCCGCGGCTTTGGTTTCGGGAGCCGTCTGGTCGGGGGCCGTCTGGACCTCGACCTGGTTCCACGGCGGGACGGCCTGGGCCGAATCGAGGCTCAGGACGGTCAGCGCAAGCGCGACGACGAGTGCGCTCGCGAGCGAACGGGTCAAAGGCAGCAGCAAGAGAAGTCCCCCGAAGAATGATTCACGACAACTAAGCCCTTTCGCGACAAGCGCGCAATAGAGGATG
>CAMYMY010000592.1 GCA_947259625.1 uncultured Kiloniellales bacterium
CAGCTGCCGTCATCGGGCATGCCGTGAACCAGCATTACGACTCCCTTGTCGCCGCTTCCTTGATCACTTACGTGGTAGTTCCAACCGCCGATCTTCATTTGCTTGCCTGGTAGACTCATGTCTGTTTCCTCATTGATGGTTGTTCTAGGACTGGGATCAATTAGCCCCAGTCAGGTGGATTAACAAGAAAACTTCGGCTCCCGGTCGCTGTTGCTCACCGCCTTCAACCAGCGGTGGCGTAGCTGTGGAAAATGCTTCGGCCGAAATCATCTCGTGAGGTGTAATTTGGCAAACTTCGTTGCAGAAAACCGGCCAGTTCGTGCCATCTTGGAAATCAACGGCGGTCATTGGCCCAATAGGCGTCGTCGAGGCGCCAGATGTTCTCTTCGAGCCGTTCCAGCCCCCGGCGCTCGCCCTCGCCAGGCCGCCAACCGTAGCGCAGGAGCATCACCACATCGGAGCTGACGGCGGGGTCGTCATAGTAGCCGTGCTTGAAGAATCCCCCACCCGACCCCTGGTAGACGATGACATCGAGATTGGCGCTGCGGCGGACGAACTCCCGCTGTCGTTCTGTCAGCTCGGACGGAGTCAGGGTGCCAAGCCGTTGGCGGCTGCTGAACAGGCTCTTGGCGACCGCCAACGCTCTGTCTTCGGCGTTGGTGTATATGGTCACGCGCCCGAAGGCGGGCCCCATGGCCTCGCCGACCACCCGCTGCATCTCGACTTCCACGTCCATGTCGGCAGCGGCGAGCACCAGGTTCTCGATCTTCAATACCTTGCGGGGGTCGAGGCCCTTGGCCCGCGCCTCGATCACCAGCTCCCGCAGTGCGGTCAGGGCCACGTCCGTTCCCCGACTGTGGGCAGTGATGTGGATGCGCTCGATCTCCGGCGTTTCCGCGAGAAAGCGCAGTAATTGCTTCAGATGGAGCACCGTAAACTCGCCAGACTCGCGATCCACGGTATAGAAGATCAGGCCCTTGCTCCCCGCGGGCCATGTGTAGGCGATCGGTATGCCTTCGCGCCCCATAAAGTGCCAGAACTCCGCCAGGGACAGCACCGCGTCATCGAATGCCGTTCCGACCCCGTGCACGTCGAGGAAGACCTCCTTTCTCGGGGTCAGTGCGAGTCGTTTGAGGATCTCCTCGCGCGCTTGGGCCTTGGTCTGTTCGAGCTCTGCAGCCACGCCGGGTTCGATCTCGATGCGACCCCTGTCGCCGACGCGATAGAGGTAGGGTGTCGCCGGGAAGCGCACGAGCTCTTCGACCGACTCGATCACAATGGCGGGCCTGGCGCCCTGTTTTGATTGGGCAGCCCCGTTCTCGATCCGGACCTCGGCAACGCCGAGCGCGCCGGACGGGGAGCGTTGGCTGCCGTAACTCGTCGGCTTTTCAGATTTCTGCTGCTCGGGTAGCCGGTCCGTGGCATACAGAATCGAAAGCCGATTCCCTTTGAGCGCCGGTGCGAGTTCGTCAAACAGCGGCGTCGCGGTCTCTGTGTAGAGGCTCGGGATCGGGATCATGGTGCGCGTGGTCGAGCACCCGGACAGCAAAACCAGCAGTGCCAGAAATAGCGAGATCCGCGGAAGATTGGTCGAACTCGTTTTCATTTGGGCGTCCGGTTGGTTTGGACCAGACCCAAACATAGTGCGGCACAGGGCCAGATTCCGGCCATTTGGCGCCAATCCCGGCAAACCAGATCGGAACGGCCGAAGCGCGGCAGACAATGGGCTCAAGAGGCGTGTCGGTTGGACAAACGCTTGAGGTTGCGGGCAACTTGCGGCTCGAAGCCTGTGTCAGCGGGTTTATGGCCTGCGCGCCACTGTTGACGGACGCGACGGCAGCCCGTCGCGAATCGACAGTGAGAATCCCTCCCCGGCGCCGGCTTCGCGGGCGCGGGCAGTGATGTCGCTGCGCCGTTTCAGCTCGTCGAGCCCTATGCTGGTGTTGACCGTTCCGAGCTCGTAGGAGAGGTCGACCAGGTAACCGTTCGCCAGCAACCGCCAATCCAGCGGAAAGTCCGAGCCCACCGCCTTCACATGGTGCCAGATAGTGGTCGTGCAGTTATGGGTCAGGGCGTTGTACCAGCGAGGCGCTTCGGCCAGGGCGTTCATCTCGCGCACATAGTCGAGCAGCAGTGGTCGTGCAGTTATGGGTCAGGGCGTTGTACCAGCGAGGCGCTTCGGCCAGGGCGTTCATCTCGCGCACATAGTCGAGCAGCAGGGCGCGGTCCTCGGTCGGCGTTGCCAGGGTGCGATACAGCTCGACACGTTCGCCACGCTGGTTCGTGCGCAGTGCAACGACGTCGGACTCGTCGGAAACTACATAGTAGAGCTCGAACTGGCGGAAGAAGCCGCGCACTGCGGAGTATTCTTCGCCCTGCTCCTTGCGTGTCTCGATCGAGACGGCAAGACGACGCCCGTCGGCAAACTCCCAACTTGCGATAGTGTGTCCATACAGGGTTGGACCCCAGAAGGAGATGAAGATGTCGAGCCCGACTAGCGTATCGAGGTCATAGGTGCGGGTCTCCCAGCGCTCGGTGACGTCGCCCTCGCCAGCGTATGAAAAATTGCGGACGTTGCGGACGGTCAGGCGCGAGCCATCGATGGTTGCCGTCGGCAGGCGTGCGACGTCCGGCTGCCAGTCCCGATCGTTGCTCGGCGCAAGCGTCAGCCACCACCCCAATACAACCGCGAACGGCACGATGATGATGACCGCGGCTCGCCAGAAGGGACGGATCAGCACCGCCATCAGTCCGGCGGTGAGGACGACACCACCCGCGAGTGTACCGGCGAGGGACCGTGACTCCGGCCCGTCGATCCACAGCGCGGTCGCTGACCAGAGGATCGCAAGCAGCAGCGTCAACGATACGGCAACGCGCAAGAGGATGCGGGTCAATCTGGCAACAGTCACTACGACACCTCCCGGCGGTTGGTCAGGTCCATATCTTTGATTTTCGTGGCCACAGTAATGCCGGTCCTATGCCTGCGGCTTCTCCCTTGAAATCGCCCAGTACTGCTCCGCTGTAACATGCATACGAAGGCAAACGAAGAAGCTCTTGCCCAGTAGATATTGCACCCGGATCCAGATCGATCATCGCTGATCTGCCGTCAGCTATTAGCCTTCGCGTCTAGAATCCGCTCACGCGCTGGATAAACCAGAACGCAGCTATTCCGCCGATG
>CAMYMY010000593.1 GCA_947259625.1 uncultured Kiloniellales bacterium
AAGGTCATTATTTCGGTAGGTGACCTCGCCGTCGAAGCGGACGTTGGGGTTCAAGCGGTAGCCCACGACCGCGCCGGCCGCGAAACCCGGATCAAAGCTAAGATCAATTCCAGAGATGTCAGTGTCGTGGGTCAGGTTCAAACCGCCGTGGGCGCCGACGTAGATCCCTGCGGCCGAGGCGGCTTGCATGCCGAGAAGCAGGAACGTCGCGGCGATCACCGGTAGTTTCAAAGGTCGCATAATACCCTCTCCTATAGGTGCACGGTTCGGCGCATCTAAGAGGAGGTGATTGACATGGGCTTGACGGCCAGCGGGAGGTGTCGTCGCCTGCCGCGCGGACCCGCGCTCAGAAGCTGTAGGACAGGCCGAGGCCGGCCTGGAGCTGGTTGGGCGAGCCGCGCTCGCGGACGATCGGGCTGTCGGCCGCGCCGCGGACCAGGCGCCGGTAGGTGAGGACGCCGCCGAGGGTCCAGTGCTCGAAGAAGCGGTAGCCGCTGCTGAGGGTGACGCCGAAGTCGCGGAATCCGGCGTCCGGCTTGTAGGCTGCCAGGCCCGAGGCCGCCGAGTCCGAGGCGTCGACGCCGAAGAAGGCGCGCATGTAGCTGGCGCTCGCCAGGGTCGCTTCGCCCTTGACCCGGGCCCAGCCGGTGCCGGCCAGGGATATCATGGTCGAGGCGCCGAGCACGACGAGTGCGCCCTCGTGGCCCGAGGCGACGTCCTGGCGGAACGACAGGTGGAGGCGCATCGGCCCCGGGTCGTAGCGCAGGAAGCCGCCGACCTCGACTCCGTCGTCGACCTCGTCCAGGCCCTCGAGCTCGTCCTCGTCGCCGCGGCCGTGGTCGCGCCGGACGTCCAGGCCCGCCCGGAAGGTCTCGTTCTTGATCAGGTTGACGCCGGCGGTCTCGTTCTTCAGGAACAGCCGGTCGCGCCAGACGATGCTGAAGTTGGGCGCGTAGCCGAATTCATAGCCGTCGGCGCCCGGAAACTCCGGCCCGATGCTGCCGATCATGCCGACGCTGATCGCCCAGTCGCCCTCCTCGGCGGGCTCCGGCTCGGGCTCGAAGCCGGGCGCCTCGTCCAGGTTCTCGGCAAGCTGGACCCGGTGGCCCGGGCCCTCGGCCTGCCCGGCCCCGGCCGGCCCGGCGGCGGCCAGCGCCGCGCAGAGGCCGGGCGCTAGCAGGGCCCGGCGCATCCGGTCTTCCGGCAGGCCCGCGTCGTTCTCATGCCCTTCGCTCCGACAGGCTCCGAGAAAGCAGGCGAACACAGGCCGGAGTCTCGCCGCCTTTAGCACCCTTGGCAAGGCGGGAGGCCATCGGCGGGAGGCCATCGGCTCATGGGCCGAAAAGGTCTTGTGACTCGCCGGCCGTGCCCCGAACATGACCCGGCCACGAGACCGGAGCACGAACCCGAGGATGACGACCACCGCCGACTTCCGGCCCTTGGAGCGCCTGGCTGCCCTCGGCGCGGAGCGCTGGGCCGGCCAGCGGCGCTACGTCATGGAAAGCTCCGGCTTCTACAGGCGGCTCTGGGACGGCGGGGCGGTGCCCGAGCGGCTCGAGGACCTTGCGGACCTGCCGCTGTCGGACAAGGCCATGTTGCGCGAGAGCCAGGCGGCGCACCCGCCCTTCGGCGACTACCTGGCCGCGCCCGAGCAGGCCGTGCGCCGGCTGCACCGCACCTCGGGCACCAGCGGGCAGGCCATGAACCTGGCGCTCGGCGCCGCCGACGCCCGGCAGACCGCCGAGGTCGGCGGGCGCGCCCAGCGGGCGGCCGGTCTCGGCCCCGGGCACCGGGTCGTGCACTGCCTGAACTACCAGCTGTGGATGGGCGGCGTCAGCGACCACCTGACCCTGGAGGAGGCCGGCGCCACGGTAATCCCCTTCGGCGTCGGCGCGAGCGAGCTTCTGGTGCACACGATACGCGAGCTCGGCGTCACCGCGATCTCCTGCACGCCCTCCTATCCGGCGGTTCTCGAGCAGGTCATCGCCGAGCGATTTCCGGATCTCGCGCCGCGCGACCTGGGGCTGAAGCTCGGCCTGTTCGGCGGCGAGGCCGGGCTCGACAACGAGAGCTTCCGCGCCCGGCTCGAGGCGACCTGGGGCTTTCAGGCGCGCAACGCGAACTACG
>CAMYMY010000594.1 GCA_947259625.1 uncultured Kiloniellales bacterium
ACCCGCAGCTCGCCCGGGACCCCCAGGTGATCCTGTTGCGCGCGGCGAGCCTTTTCCTGGTTCAGGATTACCGGGCGGTGGCCGACGGGCTCGCCGAACCCGCCTTGGCCGGCGAGCCCGAAGCGCTGATCTGGCGTGCGGCCCAGGCCGCCGCCGCCCAGGACTGGGCCTATGCCGCGGAAGTGTTCGACCAGAAGGGACCGCTCATGGCGGACTACGTCCACCCGGTGCGCATCCGGCTGTGGCTGCTGGCCGCCGAATCGCACCTGGCCGTCGGCGATACCGGCGGTGCCAGCCTCTACCTGGAACAGGTGCGCGAGGACGCGCCCGCGGCCTTCGAGCAAGCCCAGCTCGACTTCCTCGAGGGCCGGCGCCTGTTGCTCGACGGCGAAACGGAGACGGCCGAGGCCATATGGCGCAGGGTTGCCGGCGCCACGCACGCGCCGTCGCGCGCCCGCGCGCGTCTGGCACTGGTCGACCTGGGCCTCGAGACCGGTAAGCTCGAAAGCGCGGCGGCAATCGAGGAGCTCGAGCGGCTGCGCTTTCTTTGGCGGGCCGACGACTTCGAGCTGGCCCTGCTCGAGCGGCTGGGCGGGCTCTACGCCGCCGCGCGCGACTACCGCCAGGCGCTGCACAGCCTGCGTCAGGCGGCCTCCCATTTTCCGGGTTCGCCGCGCGCCGAGGCGGTGGCCCGGAAGATGCGCGAGATCTTCGCCGGGCTCTACCTCGAGGGCGGCGACAGGGCGCTGCCGCCGGTCCGCGCGCTGGCGCTCTACGAGGAGTTCAAGGAGCTGACGCCGGTCGGCCCGGCCGGTGACCGGATGATCGCGAATCTGGTCGAACAGCTCGTCGAGATCGATCTGCTTGGCCGCGCGGCGACGCTGTTGGAAGAGCAGATCGCACAGCGGCTGAAGGGCGCGGACCGGGCCCGCGGCGGGGCCCGGCTGGCGCTCGTCCGGCTGCTCGACCGACAGCCCGAGCAGGCGCTGGACGCGCTCGCCGGGACCGTGTGGAAGCGGCTGCCCGAGGACCTCCGGCGCCGGCGCCGGCTGCTCGAGGTGCGGGCGTTGAGCGACCTTGGCCGCGGGCGCGAGGCGCTCGGCCTGCTGAGGGGCGACGAGAGCGAGGAGGGCCTGCGCCTGCGCGCCGGTATCCTTTGGGAGCTGCGCGACTGGCCCGCCGCCGCGGTGGCGCTTTCGCGCCTGGTGCCCAAGAAACCGCCCGCCGGAGGGGCACAGGGCGAAGCCGAGGACCAGACCGTCCTGGACCTGGCGGTCGCCTACAGCCTGGCCGGCGACCGCAAGGCGCTCAGCGACCTCGAGCGGCGTTACGGCCCGGCCATGGCGGCCGGCTCCAGGGCCGAGAGCTTCGCGCTCCTGACCAGCGACTTCCGCAAGGCCGAGATCACCAAGGTCGCCCAGGAGCTGGCCGGGGTCGAGCGCATCCAGGCCTTCATGGCCGGCTACCGCGCACTCAGCCGGGAGGCCAAGCCGGGCACCGAGGATTGATACTAAATGTCGTTATCGATGACCGACCCTCGGCGCGTCACGTCCCGGCTAGGTCCTCGCGCAGGGTGCGCTTCAAGGTCTTTCCCGCCGCGCTGCGCGGAAATTCGTCCTTGATCAAGACGCGGCTGACGCGCTGGAATTTCGCCTCGACATTGGCGTTGATCCAGTCCCTCAGCGCCGCCTCGTCCGCCGTTTGGCCGTCCTTGAGCAGGACGGCCGCCACGGGGGTTTCGCCCCATTTGTCGTCGGGTACGCCGAAGACCGCGACCTCGGCGACGGCCGGGTGCCGTGCGGCGACCTCCTCGATATCGCGGGGATAGACCTTGACGCCGCCCGAGATGATCATGTCCTTCTTGCGTTCCACCAGGTAGAGGAAGCCGTCCTCGTCCAGGTAGCCCAGGTCGCCGGTGAACAGCCAGCCGTCCTTGATCGCGCTTTCGGTCAGATCCGGGCGCTTGTAGTAGCCCGGCGTCAGAATGGGGCCTCTGCCGACGATCTCGCCGACCTCGCCGGGCGGCAGGTCGTTCCCATCGTCGTCGCAGATGCGCATCTCGAAGAACGGCGTGCAGGCGCCGACGGACCCCGGCTTGCGCTTGAAGTCGGTCTTGTCCAGGACCG
>CAMYMY010000595.1:0-2122 GCA_947259625.1 uncultured Kiloniellales bacterium
ACAAATTATGGCTTGCCTAAAATTTTAAGATTAGCGAAAGGTTTATTTTTTGCTTTCTTTGTTGGCCACACCGGCTTCCTCAAATGTTAACACGTCTTTGAAAACTTTTACGGCACCATCGATGATACCCATGGCCAGGGTTGCACCGGTACCCTCTCCAAGTCGCATTCCTAAATCCAGAATGGGTTCAAGGTGTAAATGATTCAGCATGATCCGGTGTCCAGGTTCTTCGGAGCAATGGCCGGCAAATAGATACTCGGCCACAGTTGGACAAAGGATGTGTGCAATCAGTGCTCCGGATGTCGAAATAAATCCATCGATGACCACGGCACGACGGTGGTAGGCACCGGCTAAAACGCAACCCGCTATTCCACCAATCTCAAATCCTCCGATCTTGGCCAACACATCCAATCCATCTTCGGGAATAGGACGGTTCACTTCTATCCCTCGGCGAATGGCCTCCCGTTTACGCATCAACCCTTCATCATCGACGCCGGTGCCACGTCCAACCATTTCTCCCAAATTAGCACCGCTTACCACAGCCCCGATTGCTGCCGCGGGGGTCGTATTGCCGATGCCCATCTCGCCCAACGCCAGGACGTCGATGTCCGCCTCGACCGCCATCATGCCGTAGGAGAGCGCCCGCGCGCAGTCGGCCTCGCGCATCGCCGGGGCCTGCGTGAAGTCGCGGGTCGGCTCGTCCAGGGCCATCTCGTAGACGCGGAGATCCGCATCGGCCAGCGCGCAGAGCTGATTGACCGCCGCACCGCCGTCGATGAAGTTCGCCACCATCTGCTTGGTGACCTCGGCCGGATAGGCGGAGACGCCCTGCGCCGCGACCCCGTGGTTGCCGGCGAAGACCGCGGTGTGCGGCCGGTCGAGCACCGGCTCTACCCGCCCCTGCCAGGCCGCCAGCCATTCCGCCAACTCCTCCAGGCGACCGAGCGAACCGGCCGGCTTGGTGAGTTCGGCCTGGCGGGCCTCGGCGGCCGCCGCGGCCTCGGCGTCGGGACCCGGCAGCTCGGTGAGGAGGGCGCGGATCTCGTCCAGATTGGGTTCGGACTTCCTGTCCTTCATGGCCTCTCTCCCCTCTTGTCTCGCGGCGCCGGGCCGCGATCGTGGGCGCGTGATGGGCGTTTGCCTGGCCCCCCAACTGTCCTATAACCGGGCGGCGAAGACCACCCGAAATCACGCCCGGGCCCCGCTCCATGCCGCTTCCTCCCCAGCTCGCCGAATGGTCGACCGACCTCAGGGTCGCCGTGGGATTCCTGACCCGCGTTCGGGTCGGCGAGATCGCCGCGGCCGGCAGCCTGAGCCGCGCCACGCGGGTCTACCCGGTGGTCGGCCTGGGGATCGGCCTGGCCGGGGGCGCGGCTTACTGGCTGGCCGCCGCGCTCGGCCTGCCGCCGTTGATCGCCGGCCTGATCGCGGTCGCCGCGACGATGGGGCTGACCGGCGCCCTGCACGAAGACGGCCTGGCGGACACGGCGGACGGCTTCGGCGGCGGCGCCGAGCCCGAGCGCAAGCTGGAGATCATGCGCGATTCGCGGACCGGCGCCTACGGCGCGGCGTCCCTGGTGCTCTCCATCGCGATCCGCGCGACGGCGCTTGCCGCGCTCGCCGCGCCGGCCGCCGTCGTCCTCGCGCTGGCGGCCGCCCACGCCATATCGCGCGCCTGCCTGCCGGCCGCCATGGCCACGATGCCGCTGGCCCGCAGCTCGGGCCTTGCCGTCGCGACCGGCCGGCCGGAACCCCGGGAGGCCGGCATCGCGCTTTCCCTGGCAGCGGCCGTCGCCCTGCTGACGCAGGGGCCGGGTGGCGGACTGGCCGCGCTGCTGGCCGGGGCGCTGGGCGCGGCCCTGGTCGCCTGGCTCGCCCGGGCGCAGATCGGCGGCTACACCGGCGACGTGCTGGGCGCCCTGCAGCAGGCGGCCGAGATCGCCGTGCTGCTGACCGCGGTGGCCCTGACATGAGCGCGACGACCCGGTGGTGGTGGATCCGCCATGCGCCGGTCGATTCCGGCGGCCGGATCTACGGCCAGGGCGACCTGCCGGCCGACTGCTCGGACCGGCCGGCCTTCGAGGGCCTGGCCGCGCTCTTGCCGGAAGACCCGGTCTGGGTG
>CAMYMY010000595.1:2152-3380 GCA_947259625.1 uncultured Kiloniellales bacterium
GCGCACACGGCAGACCGCCCAGGCGATCCTCGACCATCTGGCCGTGGCGCCGGAGCCCCTGGTCGAGCCGTCGCTGGCCGAGCAGCATTTCGGCGCCTGGCAGGGCCTCAGCCACGCCGAGCTGGCCGAGCGGCGCGACGGCGCCTGGCATCGCTTCTGGCTGGCGCCGGCCGCCGAGGCCCCGCCGGGCGGCGAGTCCTTCGTCCAGGTCGTCGCGCGGGTCCACAGTTCGGTCCGGCGGCTCTCGGCGGAGCACGCCGGGCGGCACATCGTCGCCGTGGCCCATGGCGGCACGATCCGCGCGGCGCTCGCACTCGCCCTCGGGCTGGACCCGGAACGGGCGCTCGCGCTCAGCGTCGACAACTGCTCGCTGACCCGCCTCGACCATATCGCCGGACCGGTGTCGAGCGTCGCCCCGGCAAGCGAGCAGGACGAGGCCTGGCGGGTGGTGCGCGTGAACCAGGCACCCTATATGAACAGTGGGTCGGGCCGCTGACGCGGAGCCGGCCAGCGTTTGAACCGCAAGAGGACCAGCGATGACCGCCGTCAACGCACCAAGAAACTTCTTTGGACTCGCCTTGTTTGCCGTGGTGTTCGCGCTGAGCCTTGCGGCGATCCGCCCGGCCGGCGCCGCCGGCGAGCCGGAGCAACTGGTCGACAAGTCGCGCCTGACCATCGAGGCACTGCTCGGCGACCCCGAGATGCCGGAGCTGAAGAAGTATCTCGCGACCGCCAAGGGCGTGCTGATCTTCCCGCAGATCATCAAGGGCGGCTTCATCGTCGGCGGCGAGGGCGGCTCGGGCGTGTTCCTGGTCAAGGGCAAGGACGGCAGCTGGAGCCCGCCGGCCTTCTATACCCTGGCGGCCGGTAGCATCGGCCTGCAGATCGGCGGCCAGGTCTCTCAGGTCGTGCTCACCGTGATGAACGACGGCGCGGTCGACGCCGTCCTCAAGAGCCAGTTCAAGCTGGGCGCCGACGCCAGCGTCGCGGTCGGAACGATCGGCGGCGGCATCGAGGCCTCGACCACGACCAACCTGGGGCTGGACGTCTACGCCTTCTCGAAGAGCATGGGGCTGTTCGGCGGCGGCGCGCTGGAGGGCGCGGCGATCATCAAGCGCGAGACCTGGAACAGCGAGTTCTACGGCGGCCAGCCGACGCCGCGCGACATCGTCATCGGCCGCAAGGTGGCCAACCCGAAGGCCGCCGCCCTGCGCGCCGCCTTGCCTCG
>CAMYMY010000596.1 GCA_947259625.1 uncultured Kiloniellales bacterium
ATCACGCGAGAGCCCAAAGCGCTGCTGGCCGCCGCCGGCTTCCAGGTGCTCGAGGTGCCCGAAGGCCATCTCTGCTGCGGCTCGGCCGGCACCTACAACATCCTGCAGCCCGAACTGGCCGGCGCCCTGCGCGCCCGCAAGGTCGCCAACATCGAGAGCCTTTCGCCCGACGCCATCGCGACCGGCAACATCGGCTGCATGACCCAGATCGCCGGCGCCACCGACCTGCCCATGGTCCACAGCGTCGAGCTGCTCGACTGGGCGACCGGCGGCCCCCGGCCCAAGGCGCTCGAGGGGGTCCAAGCAGCCGAGGCCCCGGCCCAGGCGGCGCAGTAGCCGCGCCGGCCCCGGAGGGAAACCGGAGGGAAACCGGGACTGGCTCCGTGTCGCGCCAGCGGCATGGTGCCTGTCCCTCTTTCCCGGCCCGCCGCCGCCACCGCGGCCAGCCGGTCCGCGAAAATGGGGACAGGCACGGGTCGAGCCAGTCCCCGATTTCGCTCGCACCGTGCAGGGCGGCGGCCTCGTCGAAACGGAGCGCGACCGTGGTCCGGCGCATGAGCGGCGTCGCGAAGCCGGCCGCCGAAGCGATCGGCAGCTTCAACTCGGATTGGGACCTGCGCTAGGATCGAAGCGACCCAGGGGGCGAACATGCAAGACACATTAGGGGCCTTCGTGCCCGGGACCGATGTGCGGCTCAAGGGCGCGGACACGGGGTCGCTGGCGGGCCTGACCTTCGCGACCAAGGATATCTACGACATCGAAGGCGAGGTCACCGGCTGCGGCAACCCGGACTGGGCGCGCACCCACGGACCGGCGGCGGTGACGGCACCGGCCGTGCAGGCCCTGCTCGACGCCGGGGCGGAGCTCGCCGGCAAGACGATCACCGACGAGCTGGCCTACTCCCTGAACGGCCAGAACTTCCACTACGGCACGCCGACCAACGCGAATGCGCCGGGCCGCATCCCGGGCGGCTCGTCCAGCGGCTCGGCCAGCGCCGTGGCCGGCGGTCTCGTCGACCTGGCGCTGGGCTCGGACACCGGCGGCTCGATCCGCGTGCCCGGCAGCTATTGCGGGCTCTTCGGCCTGCGTCCGACCCACGGGCGGATTCCACTCGAGGGCATCATGCCGCTTGCGCCCTCTTTCGATACGATCGGCTGGTTCGCGCGCGACGCGGCGCTGCTGCGCCGGGCCGGCGAGGTGCTGTTCGGCGAGGCGGCCGCGGACGCGCCGGCGCCCGGGCCGTTGCTGATCGCCGAAGACGCGTTCGATCTGGCCGAGCCCGCGGCGGAAGAGCTGCTCGGCCCCCATATCGGGCGCCTGGTGACACGGCTTGGGCGGGTCGAGCCGGTGACCGTCGGCGAGCCCGGCGGCGGCCTGGGCGCCTGGATGACCCGGTTCCGCGCCCTGCAGGCGCGCGAGATCTGGGCGACCCACGGCGCCTGGATCACAGAGACGCAACCGTGTTTCGGGCCCGAGATCGCCGAGCGCTTCGCCTGGGTCCAGACGATCTCCGACGCGGAGGCCGAGGCCGCCAAGCCGGAGCGCGAGGCCTTCGCGGAACGCCTGGCGGCACTGCTGGTGGAGAATGCGCTGCTCTGCCTGCCCTCGGCCCCGGGGATCGCGCCAAGGGTCGATGCTTCGGCCGAGACGCTGGTCGACCATCGATATCGCACCCTCAGCCTGACCTGCATCGCCGCGCTGGCGCGCCTGCCGCAGATCACCCTGCCGCTCGCCCAACTCGACGGCTGCCCGCTCGGCCTGTCGCTGATCGGCCCGCCCGGCAGCGACCTCACCCTGCTCGCCTTCGCCGAGGCCTTCACGGGCCAAGCGGACGGCAGCCCCGGATTCTAAGGAGACCTCTGCCTCCGTCAGCGAAGTTTCCCCTCGCCCTCTGGAAGAGGGAGGGCCCCATGCGCCCAAGCGCATGGGAGGGTGAGGGCGAGTCGGTTTCCGGCCTCTTCTGCGAGAGCCGGCCGCCGAGGCATTTGGACGAAACAAATCGCCCTCACCCGCTCGGCTTCGCCTCGCCACCCTCTCCCGAAGGGCTAGCACGTGCACAGATCTTTTGCAGGGAAATCAAGGACATGGTGTCGATCGGGGCCATGTCCGTAGTGTACGGG
>CAMYMY010000597.1 GCA_947259625.1 uncultured Kiloniellales bacterium
CCCGGTTGGCGACCTCGTCGACGCGCGCTCCGGCGGCGCGGAATACCTCGCGGCAAGGGCTCGCCATCACCTCGATGCCGGTGCGCTCCAGCACCACCGTCGCGGCTTCGACGATGCGCGCCAGATCGCGCTCTCCGAGCGGCCGATAGAAACCGCCGGCAAGTCCGCCCGGCGCAACGTTCGGTTGGGCGGCTTTGCCCGAAGCGGCGGTCCTGTGACGGCGTCGATGCTCACGCGACACGGCGAGGTTCCCCTGGTTGCCCGGCGATGCGAAGACGGTTGTGCGCGAGAGGCAAGAGTGTCACACAGGCCCATAGGCTGAATTGTCCCGCAGGCGACACGAAGTTTCCCGGGAATACGGGCCGGACCCCGCGCGACGGGCACCGAGGCGCCCGGCTCCAAGTCAGGAGTAGGCCGCCATGACGAAGGAACAGGCAGGCGCGGGACCGCAGGTCTTCGGTTTCTACCTGGTACCGGGATTCTCGATGCTCTCCTTTACCTCGGCGATCGAGCCGCTCAGAGCGGCCAACCGTTTGGCCGGGCGGTCGCTCTACGGTTGGCATTTGGTAACCCGGACCGGCGCTGCGGTCGCGTCCTCGAGCGGTATCGAAGTCCTGCCCCACGACGGCATCGAAACGGCCGGACGCCTGCCCAACCTTATCGTCGTCGCCGGCCTCGAGGCGCACAAGGTTCAAGACCGCGAGGTCCTGGCCTGGCTCAGGCGGCTGGAACGCCAAGGCTGCCGGATCGGAGCGCTGTCGACCGGCGGCTATCTGTTGGCGCACGCCGGTTTGCTGGACGGCTACCGCTGCACGATTCATTGGGAGAATCTGGTCGGCTTTCAGGAGGAGTTCCGTGACCTGGAAGTTTCCGGCGAACTTTACGAGATCGACCGCAACCGGCTGACCTGCTCCGGCGGCACCGCGGCGCTCGACATGATGCTCTCGCTGATCGGCCTGGAGCACGGCCGGGAGCTCGCCACCCAGGTAGCCGAGCAGTTCATCCACGAAAGGATCCGCGACCGCCACGACAAGCAACGCATGGGCCTGCGCAGCCGCCTGGGCATCAGCCACCCGAAGCTCCTCAAGATCATCGCGCTTATGGAGGCGACTCTGGAGGAGCCGCTGCCCCGCTCCGAACTGGCGCGACAGACCGGCCTGTCGATTCGACAGATGGAACGCCTGTTCCGCAAGTACCTATCGAGAACCCCAACCCGTTACTACCTGGAGCTCAGGCTCTACCGGGCCCGCACGCTGCTCGCCCAGACCGCCCTTTCGGTGCTGGACGTGGCACTCGCCTGCGGCTTCGTCTCGGCATCCCACTTCTCAAAATGCTACCGTGAGTTCTTTCAGAAAACGCCTCGCGAAGAGAGGTTATTGTCCGCTTGAATCTGAAATATAAATAATTCGATGAAAAATAATAATGTAACAGCCATGTTAAATATCTGTTAAAGTATTTGTAGTCTATTAGTACCAGCTGCTGAACAGCGAGAAAGTAATTATTTTGCTTAAAATTGCACAGTTCTTCCAAGATGAAACGGGCGCGACCGCTGTCGAATACGCGCTTATCCTTGGACTCATGACACTGGCGATCGTGGGGAGCATCAAAGGCTTGGGAACCTCCGTCAGCAACATGTTCGATACCGTTTCCAGCAACGTGATGGACAGTATCGACAAAGCGACCGGCGGTTAGCCTCTCAGGCCGATTTTCCCCAAGCTACGCGGAGCCCCCCGTCGAGGCCACGGTCCGTACATCCCGAGACGCGTGCCTGAACGAGCCCGAGCGGTCGGCAAGACAGCATTTGGCCGTGCCAAGCCGTCATGTTAAAGATCGGTCTCAAGTTGTATAGACAACTGGGACCGCACCATGGCTGACGATTCTTTCTTTGGACTTGTCCCCGGCCGGCTTGGGCTGGCCGACCTGCATTCCCAGTGGCGCAGCCCGCGCCCGTTGACCCTCGATCCGGGGGCCTGGCCCGCCATCGAGGCCGCGGCGGAGACCGTTGCCGCCGTGGTCCGCGAGGGACGCCGGGTCTATGGCATCACCACCGGTTTCGGCAGCCTGGCGCGCACCAGCATCTCCGAGGACCAGGTGACCGAGCTCCAGCACCG
>CAMYMY010000598.1 GCA_947259625.1 uncultured Kiloniellales bacterium
CAACCGCGAGGCCAACGTGCTGCCGGGCATCCTGGGGCGGATCTGCTCGCGGCCCTGCGAGGACGTCTGCCGCCACGGCTGGCCGGGCAACGGCGAGCCCGTCGACATCTGCCACCTGAAGCGCGCCGCCAGCGACCTGAAGTCCGCCGGCCACCGCATCACCGAAAGCCTCTATACGCCCTCGGGCAAGACCGTGGCCATCGTCGGCGCCGGGCCGGCGGGCATCGCGGCGGCCCACGACCTCTCGCTGCTCGGCCACGACGTCACGATGTTCGAGCGCGAGCGCGACCCGGGCGGCATGCTGAGCTACGGCATCCCCGAGTTCCGCCTGCCGCGCGAGATCCTGAAGGTCGAGCTGCACAATGCGCTGCGCCTCGGCGTCGAGCTGAAGACCGGGGTCGCGGTCGGCACGGGCGAGGGCGAGGTCGCGCTGTCCGGCCTGCTCGAGGACTTCGACGCGGTGCTGCTCAGCACCGGCTGCATGGCGGCCATCCCCCTGCCCCTGCGCGGCGAGACGGGCGGGCAGGGCGCGGATCCGGTGCGGACCACGCCGGGCGTGGAATACGGGCTCGATTTCCTGGTCGAGCACCACCGCGGCGAAAAGAAGACGGTCGGCCGCCGGGTCGCCGTGGTCGGCGCCGGCTTCACGGCGCTCGACTGCGCGCGCGTGGCGCGGCGCCTGGGCGCCGAGGAGATCACGATCCACATCCGCACCACCGAGAAGTACATCCCGGTCACCAAGGACGAGATCTTCGAGGCCAAGCGCGAGGGCGCGAAGATCGTCGGGCTGCGCTCGCCGGTCGGCCTGATCACCGACGAGAGCGGCGCCCTGACCGGCGTCCGCTTCGTGCAGAACCGCCTCGGCGGCTGGCGCGAGGGCGGCCGGCGCCAGGCCATCGCCATAGAAGGTTCCGAGTTCGTCGAGCCCTGCGACACCCTGCTGGTCGCGATCGGCCAGAAGACGGTCAACGACTACCTGGACGTCGAGCTGGAGCTCGACCGCTGGGGCAACGCGCAGGTCGGCGAGGGCGGCATGACCTCGGTCGAGGGCCTGTTCGCCGCCGGCGACTACGTCAGCGGCGCCTCGACCGTGATCGAGGCGGTCGGCCACGGCCGCCAGGTCGCGCTCGGCCTGGACACCTGGCTGATGGGCCGGGTGCGGCGCAAGGAGGTGGTGCGCATCGAGCCGGTCGAGGGACCCTTGCGCGAACGCGCCTTCGACTTCATCCCGCGCCAGGAGCGGGCTCGACGAGGACTTGGCCTTCGAGGAGGCCAAGCGCTGCTACCTGTGCAATCTCAAGTACGAGATCGACGTCGACAACTGCATCTATTGCCGGGCCTGCATCGAGGTGGCGCCGAAGAACTGCATCAAGCTGGTCGAGGGCATCGAGATCAAGGCCGACGGCACCTACGGCGAACTGGCCGAGGCCCACGACTGGGACCACGTCGAGGCGATCTGGATCGACAACAACGAATGCATCCGCTGCGGCGCTTGCTTCATGGTCTGCCCGACGCGCTGCATCTCGATCACCCGCAACGAAATCGTCGTCCGGGACGTTTGAGGGGCCGACTCGAAATGAAAGTGCGCGATATCAATGTCTGGACAAGGCCCTTCCGGTCATCGCCGGGTTCGGCGGAGAGAGCCTCGGGGCGGTCGGCTCCGGGACCCCGACCAGGAAGCGCCGATTCGCGCGAATGCGCCCGCGATACCCTCGCCCTTCGGGAGAGGGAGGGGCCCGCGCAGCGGGAGGGTGAGGGCAAGTTGGTTTCGCATCTCTCGCAGGCGCGCCGGGGCGTTGCGCCGAACATTCCAACCAACCGGCCCTCACCCACTCGGCTTCGCCTCGCCACCCTCTCCCGAAGGGCGAGGGTTTTCAGGGCGCCTTCGCCCGCCACCGCTGCCCGGTTAGGCTCCCTGCCGCGCCGCCACGGGGCCTCCCTCTCCCGAGGGGCGAGGGGAAATTCAGCCATGACTTGCGTTCGTTCATTTCGGATCGGGGTCTGAGCGATGGCCAAGGGCACGCACCACGTGATCATCGGCATCGGCATCGCCGGCAACCGGGCGGCCGAGATCCTGCGCGAGCGCGATCCCGACTGCCGGATCACCATGATCACCATGAGCCGCCTGCCGTTCTACAACCGCTACGACCTGCCGAAGGTGTTCCGCGGCGTGCGCGACTGGCGGGAGATCCTGGTCGATCCGCCGGCCCATTACGACAAGAGCCACATCACGCTGCGACGCGACTCCCGGGTCACGAACGTCGACGGCCAGCGCGGCACGCTGACCTTCGCGCACAACGAGGAGATCGGCTTCGACCGGGTCGTGGTCTGCACCGGCGGCAGCGGCTACCTGCCCGAGGACCTGACCGACTACCGGCACCTGATGAACGGCTTCGGCACCTTCGAGGCGGCGATGACGGTCCACGACCTGCTGCCCGAGGGCGGGCGCGTGGTCATGCTGGGCGGCGACATGATCGGCCTCGACCTGGCGCGCACCCTGCGCGAGACCGGCTACCGGGTGAGCCTGGTGGTGAACGACTACACCTTCTGGCCGCACCGGGTGGCGGCGCAGCGCGGCAAATACCTCGAGGCCCTCGAGCGCCTGGGCATCGAGGTCCACCAGGGCGCCAAGCTGGAAAGCGTCAAGGAGGGGCCCAAGGGCATGCCGGCGCGCTGTCTGGTCTTCGAGGACGGCAGCGAGCTGTTCGGCGACGTGGTCATGCCGTTCTGCGGCCTGGTGCCCTCGGTCGAGTTCATGCTGGGCTCGGGCGTCGACATCGAGCGCGGCCTGCTGGTCAATCCGCAGCTGCGCACGACCAACGAGCGCATCTGGGCGGCCGGCGACGTCTGCCAGATCTGGTCGGCCGAGGAGAACGCCTACCGCTTCTATTACGGCTGGAACAACGTCCGCGCCATGGGCGAGGTCGCGGCGCGCAACATGACCGGCGAGGACGAGCCCTTCGTCAGCATCGGCGACGAGGAGCTCTACCTCGACAAGAGCGGCCACATCGACTCGCCCTTCTGGCAGCACGACTAGGATCGGGAATCTGCCATGAGCGATACACCCCCCACCCTGGCCCTCCCCCGCAAGGGGGGAGGAGACTCCAAGGCAAGTCAATGGGTCGCTCCCTCCCAGCCGGTGGCGCTCGGGGGGCTTACGCGGCGCCACTGGCGTCACGATCCCCCCTCCCCCTC
>CAMYMY010000599.1 GCA_947259625.1 uncultured Kiloniellales bacterium
GCCCTGCCGGACGTCGCGCTCAGGCTCGAGGCCGACTATTCGCCCAGCCAGATGCAGAAGCTCGCCGACGGCCTCCTGGACATCGGCGTCATGTACATGCCGCGCCACATTCCCGGCCTGGCGGTCGAGACGCTGCTGGTCGAGAAGCTGGTCCTGGTGTCGACCCGGCCGCGCAAGGTGGTTTCGGACTGGGTCGCCGACTACGTCTTCGTGGATTGGGGCGAGGACTTCCTCGTCCAGCACCGCCAGGCCTTTGCCGATATGGAGACGCCGGCCGTCTCGGTCGGGCTGGGCGCCATGGGCTTGCAGCACATCCTGGCGAGCGGTGGCTCGGGCTATTTCCCGCTGCGCGCGGTACAGCCCCTGCTCAAGGACAAGCGCCTCCACCGGGTGGCCAAGGCCCCGGTGTTCCAGCGTCCGGCCTACCTGGTCTACAGCGCCGATCCCAGCGACCAGGACCTGCTCGACCAGGCCCTCACGGGCCTACGCCACGTCGCCCGCGAGGCGGCCGACGGGTGAGTCCTAACTGACAAGGGCCCGGCAGGCCGCGTCCAGGATGGCACCCTTCACGCGAAAAGGGGTGTCGGCCGCCGTTGACGAGGCCCGGCGGGTCATGATGGAAAGCACTGGCGGGCTTATGTCTTTAGTATTAGACAGTCTCGAGGCCTGCGCGATGGGCCCTGGCGGCGTGACCGCCGCCTTCGGCGTCCCCATGGCGTCCAGGACGGCAAGGTCGAGATCCGAGGATCGAGCATGAGCAAGAAGATGAAGATCAAAAGCGTCGCCGTGCTCGGCCTGGGCAAGGTCGGGACGCTTGCGGCCGTGCTGCTGCACGAGACGGGCCTGGACGTCACGGGCTTCGACGTCGATGCGCCGCAGGACGAGCTGCCCTTTCGGGTCGAGCAGAAATCCGCCGCCGCCGAAAGCGAGGTCGAGGCGCTGTGCGGCGGGTTCGACGCGATCCTGTCCTGTCTGCCCTATCATATGAACGTCGGGGTCGCGACCGCGGCGCACCGGCTGGGGCTGCATTACTTCGATCTGACCGAGGACGTGCCCACGACCAAGGCGATCCTGGAGATGAGCGGGACGTCGAAAGGCGTGATGGCGCCGCAGTGCGGCCTGGCGCCGGGTTTCATCGGCATCATCGGCGCCCATCTCGCCGAGCAGTTCGAGCAGGTCCGCTCCATCAGGCTCAGGGTCGGCGCCCTGCCGCAGAACCCGACCGGCCTGTTGGGCTACGCCTTCAACTGGTCGCCCGAGGGGGTGGTCAACGAATACCTCAACGACTGCGAGGTCATCGAGGAGGGGCAGCACAAATGGGTCTCGCCCATGGAATGGGTCGAGAAGATCTACGTCGACGGACACCGGCTGGAGGCCTTCACGACCTCCGGCGGCCTGGGAACCATGTGCGAGACCTATCTGGGGCGCATCGAGAACCTCGACTACAAGTCGTTGCGCTACCCGGGACATGTGGAGTTGATGAACTTCTTCTTTCATGAACTGTTGATGCGGGAGAAGCGCGACCTCGCCGGCGAGATCCTGACCCACGCGAAACCGCCGGTCGACGACGACGTCGTGCACATCCACGTCTCGGCGGAGGGCATCATCGACGGTAGCCTGCAGCGCAAGGAATACGTCCGCTCCTACTACCCGATCGAGATCTCGGGCCGCGTTTGGCGCGCCATATCCTGGACCACCTCCGCCGCCGTCTGCGCGGTGATCGAGATGGTCAACCGGGGAGATCTGCCGGCCCGCGGGTTTCTCAAGCAGGAGCAGATCCCGCTCGACCCGTTCCTGCGGACCCGCAACGGTCGCCTTTACCAGGCGGCGCAGGGAGGCCGTGCCGAATAGGGTCTTCCCTCGACGATAATCGCGGTATCGAGGCGCATCTCTTACCGGACAAGGGCGCGGCAAGCCGCGCCGAGGATGCGCAGGGTGTCTTCCAGCTCCGCCGGACCGTGCACGGTCAGATGCGGCCGCGCGGCTCGCTCGACTACAACACGTGCGAACTTCGGCTCACGGCTGTCGCGGCATCAACGTGTCGGCCTTGAGCCCCAGCGTCCTCGCGATCGATTTGTATCGCTGCCCCGAGGCGTGCTCCGCTTTCGC
>CAMYMY010000600.1 GCA_947259625.1 uncultured Kiloniellales bacterium
TATCTGCCAAATGGGTCCCCACCCGTCTTCATCATGAATACGAGAGATCCTTTTAATTTTCGTTTAACTGCCCGTTGAAGAAGAGCCTCTTTGTAGGCGCTCACTTGCGGAGCAGAAATGTGGCAGGCGTGCGGTCCCCTCCGGCGGGTCCCACGCAACGACGTGTCGGCGAAATAACCTGTCACGGCCGTCGGTGTTTCAGCCCGTGTCTCCGGATTTCAAGTATGACGTCCCGCTGTAAACGCGGCTCACTCCAAGCCTTCAGGCTCCGGCACGCCGAGCTGGTCGGCGAGGCTTTCTCCAGCGGCCAACCGCTCGAGCGCTTGTTCCTCCTGCGCGATCTTGTCCTGGGCGGCGGCGAGGATCTGGGCCTGGCGCCCAAGCGGGACGATCGCGATCCCGTCGTCGTCGCCGAGCACGAGGTCGCCCGGCGCGACGCTGCAGCCGCCGCAGGACACCACGCCGTCGAGGGTGCCGCCGAAGCCCTTGTGGGGCCCCGCGGGCACGAGCGCGGACGCGAAACAGGCGAAGCCCGCCTCGCGGATCTCCGCGGCGTCGCGCGCCGCGCCGTCCAGGACCACGCCGGCCAGGCCGCGGGCCAGGGCGGCGCGGGTCAGCAGGCCGCCCCAGAGCGCCGTGTCCGCATAGCCGCCGGCCGCGATGACCAGGGCCTCGCCCGGGCCGACGAAGCGCAGGGCCGCGTGGATCGCGCTGTTATCCCCGACCATGCATTCGACGGTCCGCGCCTGGGCGCAGAGCCTCGTTCCCGGAGCAAGCGGCTTGATCGCCGCCGACATGGTCTGCGCCCGGTTCATGCAGTCGGAGGCGACGGCGGTCGGTATGGCGCGCCAGGCCTCCAGGTCCGACATCCCGAGACCCGGGAGGCGTCGTTCGTAGCGATAGATCGGCATGGTCAGCTCCGTATCGGTTTCTGTTGCGGCCGAGCAGCCCCGCCTAGTCCCCGGTTCCGAAACCCGAGCCGGGTTTCCGGTATTCGTCGCGCGGCGGGCTGAAGACGTCGAGCACGACGGCACCCTCTGGCCCCGCCTTCATGGTATGGGGCACGTTGCCCGGGGTGCGCCAGAAATCTCCTTTCTCGACGGCCACTTCCTCGTCGCCCTGCATGCGGAGCGCCGAACCCTCGAGCAGGACGCCCCACTGCTCCTGCGGATGCTGGTGCATCTTGCCTGCCGCGTTCGGCTCCAGGCGGACGACCGAAAGCATCGCCTGGTCGCCCGGGAAGATGCGCGTCGTGATACCGGGTGCCAGCTCGCGCTGGATGCCCTGCGTCATGTCGGTGAGATTGAAGAAGTCCTTCGCTGTCTCCGGCACGGCCTTCACTCCTCAAGTCCGTCGAGCCGTCAGCTTGGCCGCATTGGGCCACGGTTCGTCAAGAATTTTCTCAGGCCGGGCGGCTCAGGCTTCGATGATGCCGGCCAGGCGCGCGATGCCGGTTTCGATCTCTTCTTCGCCGGCGAGCGAGAAACTCAATCGGATCGTGTCGGCGCCCGTGCCGTCGGCGAAGAACGCGCGGCCGGGCACGAAGGCGACCTTGGCCGTGTCGACCGACCGTTTAAGGAGCTCCGCGCCGTCGATCCCCGCGGAGAGCTTCAGCCATACGAACAGCCCGCCCTCGGGTGTCGTCCAGGTCACGCCCTTCGGCATATGGCGCGCGAGCGCGGCCAGCATTCGGTCGCGGCGAGCCCGATACTGCCGGCGGGCCCGGGCTACTTGGCGGTCGTAGGCGCTCTCGGCCAAGCGGTGCATGACCATCTGATTGGCCAGGGGGCTGTTCAGGTCGGAGGCCTGCTTGATCAGCACGAGCCGGCGGACGACGGGCCGCGCGGCACAGATCCAACCGACCCGGAGGCCGGGGGTCAGGGTCTTCGAGAAGGTGCCGCAGTAGAGGATTCGGGTCCCGTCGACGTGACCGCTGCGGCGGGCCTCAAGAGCGAGGAGCGACGGGACCGCCTCGCCGTCGTAGCGCAGCGCTGAATACGCAGCATCCTCGATGATCGGCACGTCGAGCTCGGTCGCCAAGGCGATCAGCCGCTCCCGCTCGGCCAGGGTCATGGTGCCGCCGGTCGGGTTGGCGAAGTCGGGCAC
>CAMYMY010000601.1 GCA_947259625.1 uncultured Kiloniellales bacterium
TCGAATTCGATCACACCTCAGCGCCGCTGGACGCTTGGATTACCGTCATGCTCATGGAGGTCTGGCACTGGACGCCGCTGGTCGCCCTGCTGGCCTATGCCGGCCTGCGGGCCATACCCGAAGCCTATTTCCAGGCGGCGCGCATCGACGGCGCCTCGCCTTGGGCGGTGTTCCGCTACATTCAGCTGCCCAAGATGCGCGGCGTGCTGACCATCGCCGTTCTGCTGCGCTTCATGGACAGCTTCCTGATCTATGCCGAGCCCTTCGTGCTGACGGGCGGCGGCCCCGGCAACTCGACCACCTTCCTGTCGATCTACCTGGTCAAGTTGTCCACCGCGATGGACGTGGGGCCGGCCGCCGCGTTTTCGATCATCTACTTCCTGATCATCCTGCTGTTCAGCTGGCTGTTCTACCAGGCACTCCAGAACGTCGGGACCGGAGACCGCCAATGAGACTGCAAAAGAGGACCGTCGGCCTGATCCTGTATCTCGGTGTGATGCTGCTGCCGATCTACTGGATGCTCAACATGTCCCTGCGCACCAACGCGGACATCCTGGGCGCCTTCGCGTTCTACCCGGCCGATCCGACCTTCGCCAACTACGTCAAGATCTTCACGGAAGAGGCCTGGTATTCCGGCTACATCAACTCGACCATCTACGTCAGCATAAACACGCTCATTTCGCTCAGCGTCGCCCTGCCCGCGGCCTACGCCTTCTCGCGCTACCGCTTCCTTGGCGACAAGCACATGTTCTTCTGGCTGCTGACCAACCGCATGGCGCCGCCGGCCGTCTTCCTGCTGCCGTTCTTCCAGCTCTATTCGACCGTCGGATTGATCGACACGCACATCGCCGTGGCGATTTCGCACTGCCTGTTCAACGTGCCGCTGGCCGTATGGATTCTCGAAGGCTTCATGTCCGGTGTTCCGCGCGAGATCGACGAGACCGCCTACATCGACGGCTACAGCTTCCCGCGGTTCTTCGTCTCGGTGTTCGTGCCGCTGATCCGCGCCGGGATCGGGGTGACGGCCTTCTTCTGCTTCATGTTCTCCTGGGTCGAGCTGCTGCTGGCCCGCACGCTGACGACCACGGTTGCCAAGCCGATCGCCGCGACCATGACCCGCACGGTCAGCGCGACCGGCCTCGACTGGGGCCTGCTCGCCGCAGCGGGCATCCTGACCATCGTGCCGGGCGCGCTCGTGATCTGGTTCGTCCGCAACTACATGGCCAAGGGCTTCGCCCTGGGCCGGGTGTGAGGGAACGGGGGGAACCGGCGCATGAGCCTGGAATGGATGGCCTGGACGCTGCCGACGGCGATCTTCTTCGCGACGATCGCCGCCCTGCTCATCGCCATGACGGTGTGGCAGGCGAACGCCCCCTCGATCGAACGGCGGGGCCTGTTGCCGATCGCGACGACTCCCGGCGACCGCCTGTTCCTCGGCCTGCTGGGCAGTGCCTACATCCACCTGGCCTGGATCGGCCTCTTCGACCTGAGCCTTTGGTGGGCGCTGGTCATTTCCGCCGTCTACATGACCGCGCTGATGCGCTGGGGGTGAGGCATGGCCGAAACACTGAATAGTATGAATGCTCGGGCCGGCTCCGGCCCGAACGCGAGCGGAGACCGGCCCCGGCTCCGCCCGGCTCCAGGGCCGGACCTGTTCTCCGGGACCGCTGGTTATTTTTCCAACCGAGGGAGGATCAAATGGTTTTGAGCCAGAAAGGACGAGGGCTGCGCACCGGCTTGCTCTCCGCCGCGGCCATCGTCTTGTTGGCCGCATCCGGTCCGGCCGTGGCCGACATGGCGGCGGCCGAGAAGTGGGTGAACGATGAATTCCAGCCTTCGACGCTCAGCAAGGCCGAGCAGATGAAGGAGATGGAATGGTTCATCAAGGCGGCCGAGCCCTTCAAGGGCATGGCGATCAAGGTCGTCTCCGAGACCATTCCGACGCACGAGTACGAGTCGAAGGTGCTGACCAAGGCCTTCGAGGAGATCACCGGCATCAAGGTCACGCACGACCTGATCCAGGAAGGCGACGTGATCGAGAAGCTGCAGATCCAGATGCAGTCGGGCGAGAACGTCTTCGACGCCTACATCAACGACTCCGAC
>CAMYMY010000602.1 GCA_947259625.1 uncultured Kiloniellales bacterium
GCCGCCAGGGGGTTGCTGTCCATGGCGGTGACGAAGATCGAGTGCGGCACGCCGTCGGGGTCCGGCACCTTGCTGTAGGGCCGGGTGCGAAAGGCGGTCCAGAGGCCGGAGGCGAGCAGCCGTTCGGCGGCCGCATCGCGCCCCAGGGCTGCCGGGCGGCCCCGCGACTCGGCGGGGTAGGTCTCCTGGTCCTCCTCCTCGTCCTTCTGGATGACGATCGAGGTCAAGGCCCGGCGCTTGCCCCGGTTGATCGCCGCCACCGTCCCGCCCGCCGGCGCGGCGAAGCGGATTTGGGGCCGCTTGCGGTCGGTGAACAGGGCCTGGCCGAGCCTGACCCGGTCGCCCTCGCCGACCAACAGGTCCGGCCTGACGCCGCGGGTGTCCGCCCCGATCAGGGCGACCGAGTCGACGCGCTGCCCCTCCGCGACCGCCTGCTCCGGCGCCCCCGGGATCGGAATGTCCAGGCCCTTCCTGATCTTGAACCGCATGGCTCGGTCTAGTGGTTCGGCACCCCTGAACTGTCGTTGCCGGGCCCGACCCGGCAATCTAGGTTTAGCGTGCATTCCTGGATGCTCGGGTCAAGCCCGAGCACGACGAACTAAGCAAGACCGAAGGTCTCAGATCCTGACCCAAAAGGAATTGTCTTGGATCAACGAGCGAGGGAGTCTCAGGGTCCTTTTCTGTCATTGCCGGGCTTGACCCGGCAATCCAGGAATAGCCCGTATCGCGCCGTTCCTGGACCGTCGGGTCAAGCCCGAGGGTGACAATAAACAAAGTCGGTCATTCCTGTAGCCCGTCGATAGTACGAATTCAATTTCGAGCCGGACTCTCAGGACCCGACCGTCGGAAACGTACGGCACTGCCTACGCGATAGGTCGAGCGCATCGGCTCGTGCCCAAGGCCGCGCCGTCCGTCTACAGGCCGGAGACTGGCGACTAGGGGCGTTGCAGTTCCATGAGCAGCTGCCGTCCGGTCTCGTCCTGCGGGTAGGCGGCGCTCAGCTTCCGGGCGTATTTGCGCGCCAGGTCGAGGGCGCCGCGGTCGCGGTTGATCGTGACCAGGGCAATCAGCAGATCGCGGTCGTAGGGATGGCGCAGGTGGGCCCGCTCGAGGACCGCAACGGCCTGCGCGCCCTCACCGGCCGTGTTCAAGGCCACGGCGTAGACATAGCCGAGACGCGGGTCGTCCGGCTCCAGCGCCGCGGCACGGCCGAGCGACTCGATCGCCTCGGCCAAGCGCTTTCCGCGCACCAGAACGAGACCCAAGGCGTGATGGAGCGCCGCCGCGTCCGGCCGTGCGGTCAGTCCGGCGCGCAAGACCTCTTCGCCCTCTCCGTCACGGCCTTCAGCGCGGTAGAAATCGGCCAGGTTGACGTAGGCCGGGACGAAGCCGGGATCGCGGCGCAGCGCCGTCCGGTAGGCCGCTTCCGCTTTCGCGGCCCGGCCCCGCGCGGCGTAAAAGTTGCCGAGGTTGAGATGGGATTCGGGCCGTTCGGCGGAGGCCGTCTCGGCGGCGACCAGCTCGGCCACCGCCCGCTCCAGGGCGAGGCCCTGCTCGGCCGACAGCGACATCGCCGGCAGCGGCGCCAGAACGCGCGCCGCCTCGATGCGCACCGCCCGGACCGGGTCGCCGAGAAGCGGGCCGGCCGCCGCCAGCCGCTGGTCCGGCGGAAAGGGCTCGAGGGCGCGGACGGCCGCGGCCCGGACCAGCGGGGCCGCGTCGCTCAGCCCGGCCACGTAGGCCCCGAACGCCGCCGGGCTCAGGTAGCGCGGCAGGAGCGACAGGGCGGTCGCCCGGGCGATGGCGGGCTGCGCAGGGTCGCTCGCCAGGGCGGTCAGCAGGGCCCCGGCGTCGGGCAGGCCGTCCCGGCCGGCCTTGAGCGCCGCGCCGAAATGCGGCGGCGGCCGGCGGTCGGCCCCCCGCCACTGCGCCACGGCCTCGGCCGCCCAGCGGCTGGATCGTCCGGCGTGGCAGCGGGTGCAGGCGTCGGGCGCCTCCAGCGCATCGGACAGGTCCGGGCGCGGCACGCGAAAGCTGTGGTCGCGCCGCGGATCGACCACCATGTAGGTCGTGGCCGGCATGTGGCAGTCGACGCAGA
>CAMYMY010000603.1 GCA_947259625.1 uncultured Kiloniellales bacterium
CGGTGGTGAGCGCCGGCTCGACGCCGACAGCGGTCCACGCCGGGAGCCTCGAGGGCGTCACCGAGTTGCGCCCTGGGGTCTACGTCGTCTTCGACCTGGACCAGGTCGGCATCGGCGCCTGCGGCCTCGAGGACATCGCGGTCTCGGTGCTGGCCTCGGTGATCGGCCACAACCGGCGGGCCGGCCGAGTGCTGATCGACGCCGGCGCCCTGGCGCTTTCGAAGGACGTGAGTGCCGGCGCGTTCATGAGCCATGTCGGCTACGGCCTGGTCTGCCCGGCCGATACGACCCGGCCCATCGACGGCCTCTACGTCGCCGAGGTGCACCAGGAACACGGCCTGATCGCGGCCGCGGAGGGCGCGCCGCCCTACGACACGCTGCCGATCGGCTCCAAGGTCAGGATCCTGCCCAACCACGCCTGCATCACCGCCGCGGCGCACCCGACCTACCACGTCGTCGACGGCGACCCGAAGGTGATCGCCCGCTGGGAGCGTGCGAACGGCTGGTAGCAGGTTCAGGACCCCGTTGCGCCCTCCAGACCGGCCGCCGGCTCCGAGCGCTCCAAGGCGGCGGCGATCGCGTTCCGCCGCGTCCAGGCCGCGACCCCGGCCAGGGCCGCGAGACAAGCGCCGGCGGCGAGCGGCAGGCGCAGGCCGTAGACCTCGGAGAGCGCGCCCATGGCCAGCGCGCCCAGCGCCGGGCCGCCGCGGAAGATGAGCCCGTAGAGCGACAGCACCCGGCCGCGCAGGCGCCCCTCGACCGCGAGCTGCAGCAGGGTCTGGGTGCCGACGCCGCCGGCCACCATGGCAACGCCGGCCACCGCCAGGGCCGGCAGCGCGAGCCACAGGCGCTCGCTCGAGACGAAGCCGGCAAGCGCCAGCGCCAGGACCAGCGGGCTCGCGAGCGCGACCGACGTGAGCCCACGGTGACCGTCGCGCCGGGCCAGCCACAGCCCACCGGCAATGGCGCCCAGCCCCACGGTCGAGGTCATGGTCGCGAGGCCTTCCGCCCCGGCATCGAAGACCGCGTCGGCGAAGCCGGGCAGCAGCTCGACGAAGGGCCGGGCGCAGAGGCCGACCGCCAACAGGAGCAATAGAAGCGGCGCGATGCCCGGGTGCCGCGCGGCGTAGCCTAGGCCCTCGGCAACCTCGGCGAGGAGGTTGCCGCGGCCCGCCGCTTCCTTGCTCTCGCCCGGGGCCAGGCGGATGCGCGACAGCGCGACGACCAACGCCGCGGTGCAGGCCGCGTTGGCCGCGAAGGCGGCGGCCACGCCGCCGGTCACGATGACCACGCCGGCCGCCGCGGGCCCGACGAAGCGAGCCGAATTGAAGATGATCGAGTTGGTCGCGACCGCCGCCGCCAGGTCCTCGCGCGCCACCAGGCTGGGGATCAGCGCCAGGCGGGTCGGCTGGTTGAAGGCGATGACCACGCCGTTGAACAGGGTGAGCGCCAGCAGCAGCCAGATCGTGATCAGGCCCGAGGCGGTGAGGGCGAAGAGCACGAGCGCCTGGGCCAGCATGATCGACTGGCCGAGCCTGAGCGCCCGGCGCCGGTCCCAGCGGTCGGCCGCCGCCCCGGCGAAGGGCCCGATCAAGACGGTCGGGAACAGGTCGGCGAAGGCGATCGCGCCCAGCCAGGCGCCCGATTCCGTGAGCTGCCAGGTCAGCCAGCCGACCGCCACGCGCTGCATCCAGGTGCCGACGAGCGAAACCGAGTTCCCGACGACGTAGATGCGGTAGTTCGGGGTCCTGAGCGCGCGGGCGATGCGCGCGAATCCGGCGAGGGCGGGCATGGACGGCAGTATGGCATGGAACGCGGGACAGCAGGAGCCTTGCATCGGCGGCCCGCAGGCCCTACCTAAGCGCTTGTGACGGCTGCATATCAGAAGCCGGCAGATCTCGTGTAGCCGCACCGCGTCTCAAAGAGTATCTCCCCGAATTCATGCACCCTTGCCCCGCCGAAGCGCAGTGCTTCCGCGGGAACTTCAGTATAGGACGACACGTAAATGACCACAGGTACCGTAAAGTTCTTCAACACCACCAAGGGCTTCGGCTTCATCCAGCCGAGCGATGGCACGAAGGACGTTTTCGT
>CAMYMY010000604.1 GCA_947259625.1 uncultured Kiloniellales bacterium
CGGGAACGTGGCCAACACTCCTCACTTGTAGTTAATCTAGAATAAATCAACCACTGATTAGGGAATGGCGCATAGGATCCCGATGGCAGGCCGGGACCCTTGTAACAACATCGCGGCGACACACATACCAGACCACACCATCCGGGCGCGGCCGCAGGGTCATTTGAACCGACGACGGCCGTGTCCTTTTCAAAGCCTGGGCGGGCCATGGAGACGTTTGAGCTGCGCCACGATCTGGTGCGCAACAATCTGAGGTTTCTGAGGCTCTGGCTGCAGCGGCCGGCGCGCCTCGGCGCCCTCGTACCCAGCGGCAGGAGCCTGGCCGCGGCCATGGCGGCGGAAATCGATACGGCGGCCCCGGGCGCGGTGGTCGAGCTGGGCGGCGGAACCGGCAACATCACGGCGGCCCTGCTGGACAGTGGTACCGATCCTCGGGACATCGTGGTGATCGAGCGCGAGCCCTCGCTCTGCCGCGTCATCTCCAGGCGCTTTCCCCAAATCCGCGTGATCTGCGGGGACGCCACCAAGCTGCGCGGCCTGTTGCGTCGGGCCGGGGTCGGCCCGGTCAAGGCCGTGGTCTCCGGTCTGCCGCTCCTGGCGATTCCCAAACGGGCCGAGCGCCTGATCGTCGCTCAGGCCTTCGACGTCCTGGCGGACGGCGGCGTCCTCATCCAGTTCACCTACGGCCCGAAGGCCCCGATCTCGCGTGCGGTCGCCAGCGGGCTCGATATCGCCGGCGACCGTTCCCATTGGGTGCTCGGCAACCTGCCGCCCGCCGCGGTCTGGCAGTACCGGCGCCGAGCCGGGCCAGGGAATATCGCCGGCGTGGCCTAAGGACCCTCCCCGCCCCTCTTGCCAGATGGCGCGGCATTCAGCACGATCCGGACCCAGGGACTCCGAACGCCGGGCGCACCGCCCCGCGCGAACCCAATTCCAGGGAGGTCCGGGCGCTTGAGCCAAGCGGGGCCATCGGAACGCGAACTGACCGTCGAGATCTGGCGCGGCGGCGCGGAGGGCCGCTTCGAACGCTACCGCGTGCCGGCGCGGGAAAACCAGAGCGTGCTCGACCTGGTCACCTGGGTGCAACGCCACCTCGAGCCGGCCCTGGCCTACCGCTTCGCCTGCCGGGTCGGCATGTGCGGGTCCTGCGCCATGACGGTGAACGGCCGGCCGCGCTGGACCTGCCGCACCCACGTCGGCCAGGTCGCGAAAGGCGGCCGCCTGAAGATCGCGCCGCTCGGCAATCTGCCGGTGATCCGCGACCTGGTCACCGACATGACCCCCTTCTTCGAGAAGTGGCAGCGGGCGCGCGGCCGTTTCTCCCCGACCCGCACGCGCGAGGACCAGCCGGCGGCGATCGATCCCCAGAGCAGGGCGCGGCGCGAGGCCGACGCCGGCATCGAGTGCGTCAACTGCGCGGTCTGCACGGCCGCCTGCGACGTCGTGCGCTGGAACCCGGACTATCTGGGACCGGCGGCGCTCAACCGGGCCTGGACGCTGATCAACGACGCGCGCGACGGCGGGCGCGCCGAGCGCCTGGCGGCGGTCTCGGGCGCGGCCGGCTGCCACAACTGCCACAGCCACCAGGGCTGCGCCGAGCACTGCCCCATGGGCCTCAACCCGACCGCCGCCATCGCCGGTTTGAAGCGCGCGTCCTTAGTGGCGCTGCTCAAGGGGGAGCTGTGATGTTTGTCGTTAATGCGTATTGCTCACCCCCACCCCGGCCCTCCCCCATCGAGGGGGAGGGAGAGCTGCGGGAGGCTTCCCCGAATTTCCCTCCCCCCTCTGCGGGGGAGAGCCAGGGAGGGGGGGCTGCCCCACAATGCAAATCGGATGCAAAGCGATGACCGCGTGGCTCTCCCTCCTGCAACGGCTCTCCGCGCTCGTGCTCGCACCGCTGGTGCTGGTCCACCTGGGCCTGATGGTCTATGCCATCGGCGACGGGCTCACCGCGGCCGAGATCCTAGGGCGCACCCGGGGCAGCCCGCTCTGGGGCGCGTTCTACGGCCTCTTCGTCATCGCGGCCGCCGTGCACGGGCCGATCGGCCTGCGCACGGTGCTCGCCGAGATGACGCCCTGGCGCGGCC
>CAMYMY010000605.1 GCA_947259625.1 uncultured Kiloniellales bacterium
TACGCGGCCCCACTGGGGCCACGGTCCGCCCGAACCTCTGTGGTAAATTTCTTTTGTTTTTCAACGGCTTACGCCACGCCCCCTACTCGCCGACGCCCCATAAACTATTGAAATCAAACGACTTTTTACCGTGCATGGGCTCGTTTGCTTTTTTGGCGCGCGGGGTCTCTGGCGCCCTCCCCCGCCCTCCCCGGCCCCGGCCGATTGCCAGCCTCGTCCGGCGGGACTATCTTCGGCCCCAGGCCCCGCCACCCCGCCCGCGAAGGAGCCCATCATGACCGCCTATGCCGCGCCCTTGACCGACATGCGCTTCGTGCTCGACGAGGTCGCGGACCTGGCCGGAATCGCGAAGCTGCCCGGCTACGAGGAGGCGACGCCGGACCTGACCGAAGCGGTGCTGGAGGAGGCCGGCAAGCTGGCCGCCGAGGTGCTCGCGCCCTTGAACCACTCGGGCGACCAGGAGGGCGCGGCCTTCGAGAACGGCGTCGTGCGCACGGCCAAGGGCTTCCGCGAGGCCTACGCCCAGTACGTCGAGAGCGGCTGGAACGCGCTGCCCTTCGATCCCGACTACGGCGGCCAGGGGCTGCCCTGGGCGCTGGCGACGGTGGTCCAGGAGATGTGGAACTCGGCCAACATGAGCTTCGCGCTCTGCCCGCTGCTGACCCAGGGGGCGGTCGAGCTGCTGCAGGCGCACGGCTCGGACGCCCAGAAGGACCTCTGGCTGCCCAAGATGATCTCGGGCGAGTGGACCGGCACCATGAACCTGACCGAGCCGCAGGCGGGCTCGGACGTCGGCGCGCTGAAGACCCGGGCCGAGCCCAGGGAGGACCACTATCTCATCACCGGGCAGAAGATCTTCATCACCTACGGCGAGCACGACCTCACCGACAACATCGTGCACATGGTGCTCGCCCGCACGCCCGGCGCGCCGGCCGGCACCAAGGGCATCTCGCTGTTCCTGGTGCCCAAGGTGCTGGTGAACGAGGACGGCAGCCTGGGGCCGCACAACGACCTGCGCTGCGTCTCGATCGAGCACAAGCTGGGCATCAAGGCCTCGCCCACCGCGGTCCTGGCCTTCGGCGATTCCGGCGGCGCGGTCGGCACGCTGATCGGCGAGGAGAACCGCGGCATGGCCTACATGTTCACGATGATGAACAACGCGCGCCTGGCGGTCGGCGTGCAGGGCCTGGCGATCGCCGAGCGGGCCTACCAGCAGGCCCTCGCCTATGCCCGCGAGCGCAGCCAGAGCAGCGCGCTCGGAAGCGCGGAGCCGACGCCGGTCAAGATCGTGAACCACCCGGACGTGCGGCGCATGCTGCTGACCATGAAGTCCCAGATCGAGGCCATGCGGGCGCTGATCTACGTCACCGCGGCGGCGCTCGACCGGGCCAAGCGCGAGCCCGACGAGGCCGCGCGGGCCCGCGCCCAGACCACGGCCGACCTGCTGATCCCGGTCGCCAAGGCCTGGTCGACCGACCTCGGCTGCGAGATCGCCTCGCTCGGCGTGCAGGTGCACGGCGGCATGGGCTACATCGAGGAGGCCGGCGCCGCCCAGCACTACCGCGACGCCCGCATCGCGCCGATCTACGAGGGCACGAACGGCATCCAGGCGCTCGACCTGCTGGGCCGCAAGCTGCTGCGCGACGACGGCGCGGGCATGGCCGCGCTGCTGGACGAGATGCGCGCGACGCTGGCCGACCTCGAGACCCTGAAGGGCAAGGAGATCACCGCTTTGCGCGGCGCGCTGGGCGAGGGCATCCTGACCCTCGAGGCCGCCGGCGACTTCCTGCTCGAGACCGGCAAAGAGGAGATCGCGCGCGCGGCCGCCGGGGCGACGCCCTATCTGCGCATCTTCGGTACGGTGGCCGGCGGCTGGCTGCTCGCCAAGGGCGCGGCGGCCGCGTCGCGCCGCTTGGCCGAGGGCGCGGGCGATCCCGGCTTCCTGCAGGCCAAGCTGGCGACCGGCCGCTTCTACGCCGAGAACGTCCTGCCTCAGGTGGCCGGGCTGGCCATGCAGGTGATCACCGGCGCCGACAGCACGCTCGCCCTCGACGAGGCGCTGCTCTGAGAGTCCGACTCGAAGTGAA
>CAMYMY010000606.1 GCA_947259625.1 uncultured Kiloniellales bacterium
CTGGTCGGACCCGGCCCTGGCCGTCTGGCCGGGCCTGCTCATCTTCGTCACCGTCATCGCCTTCAACTTCCTGGGCGACGGCCTGCAGGACGCCCTCGATCCGCGCGCGATCCAGGGGTGATACCGGAGGTCATTGATACTGAACTTTGGTATCGGGGCCGACCGGTAGAGCAGGAAATCGCCCGACCGCTCGTTTACGAAGGGGTCATGAACCGAACTTCCGGCTCGCGGCCCTCGCCGTTTCGCCGGAAGCGGCGTTCTCCTCCGGCAGGGATACGGTTCGCCGTGCGGGAAAGCGGATCGTGACCCTGGTGCCGGTCCCGACCTCGCTCTGCAGGTCCAGGGACCCGCCGTGCATTTCGATGAAGGCCTTGCAGAGCGGCAGGCCGAGCCCGGTTCCTTCGTACTTGCGGTTGGTCTGGTTGGCGATCTGCCCGAAGGGCGCCAGGGCCGTGGGCATGTCCTCCGGCGCGATGCCGATGCCGGGGTCCGACACCTCGATGAAACACCCCTCGTTCCGGTCGACCCGGGACCGGACCGTGATAGCGCCGCCGTCGGGGGAGAATTTCACCGCGTTGGACAGCAGGTTCATCAGGATCTGCTTGAGCTTTCGGCCATCGGCATGGAGCGGCGGCAGCGTCTCGGGAACGTCCATCTCGATCGCCAGGCCCGTGCCGTGCGCCCGGCCGCTCATCAGCGTGACGCAGGAGCGAATGGTTTCGGTGACGTCGAGCGTCCCCTCGTGCAGTTCGTCCTTGCCGGCCTGGATCTTCGACATATCGAGGATGTCGTTGATCAGCTTCAGCAGGTGTTGGCCGGAGTCGTGGATGTCGTCTGCGAATTCGCGGTAGCCGGAGACGCCGACGGGCCCGAGAATCTCGTTCTTGATGATCTCCGAGAAGCCTATGATCGCGTTCAGGGGCGTGCGCAACTCGTAGCTGATGTTGGCCAGGAATTCCGACTTCGCACGGTTGGCGAGCTCGGCCTCCTCCTTGGCGGCGAGCAGGGAGTCCTCGGCCTGTTTGCGTTCCGTAATATCGGTCTGGATGCCAACGATGCCGCCGTCCAGGGTTCTGCGTTCGCGGATGGTGATCCACCGCCCGTCCGCCAGGTGAACGTCGAACGACCCCTCGAACCGCCGGCGGTATTCGATGCGTTGGCGGATGTAGTTCTCTCCGCCGGTCCCGTCGTCTGCGACCGCGTCGAGTTCCACGTCCAGGCGAACCAGGTCCTCGTAGAGAATGCCGGGGCGGACCCGCGTCTCGGAATAGCCGTAGAGGTCCAGCCACTTCCTGTTGCACAGCACGAGGCGGTCCTCGGAATCGTAGAGCACGAAGCCGTCGGAGATGCTCTCGATGGCGTCCGACAGCAGCTGCTCGGCCGCCTTGGCCCGCGCTTCGCTCTGGCGCAGCGCCGTGTCCGCCCGTTCGCGTTCGGCGATCTGCTCCTCCAGGTCCGCCGTTCGGTCCCGAACGCGCCGCTCCAGCATGTCGTGCGCCCTGCGAAGCGCCTTCTCGGCCTGTTGGCGCTGGTCGATCTCGTGCTCGAGCGCGGTGTTCTTCGTCCTGATCCGCTCCTCGTCGCCCCGCAGCTCGGCATACTGCGTCTTGAGAATGCGGTCGGCGCGCCGGACGATCAGGAACAGCGCCCCATACATCACGCCCAGAGACAGCAGGAGTCCGGCCGCGAACTCGGCCGTCCGGCGATCGATCCGGGCGACCAGGGGGGTGACGTCCGCGTGGAGCTCGAAGACCCCCTCCACCTCGCCGTCGGCGCCGCGGATCGGCAAGTAGCTTTCGACCAGATCCCGGTTCGTGACGATCCCCGAGATCGCACTCATGGCGTTGCGGAACGAAAGCTTGCTCGCCGGCGTTCCCTGCCGCGCCGACGCCAGGAACCCCAGGTTGCCGCCCCTGTTCTCGCCGATCTCGCTGGGTTGCGAGGAGTAGACGGTAAGCCCCTCCAGATCGTAGACCCTGATCTTGAGGATCGGCAACCCGGCCGTCAGCTCCTCGACGGCATTGCGGAACTCCTTGATTTCCGGGCGCGCCCGCAAGTCGTCGCCGCCGAGCGCGGACGC
>CAMYMY010000607.1 GCA_947259625.1 uncultured Kiloniellales bacterium
GTGAAGGTGGTCTGGTCGATCTGCTTGATGGTCTGCAGCCAGTTGATCAGGATGCCTTCTTCCAGCGCCTCCTCGACCTCGAAGTCGTGCGCCGGCATCTGCTCGCGGGTCCGGCGGTAGACGATCAGCGTTTCGTCGACGCCCAGGCGCTTGGCCGTGCGCGCGATGTCGAGGGCGGTGTTGCCGCCGCCGTAGACGACGACGCGGCGGCCCAGCTTCGGCGCTTCGCCCGTTTCCATGCCCCTGAGCACGCTGACCGCGTCGAGGATCTTGCCGGCCTCGCGGGCCGGAATGTCGACGCGCTTGGCGAGGTGGGCGCCGACCGCCACGAAGGCGGCGTCGAATTCGCCGCTCTTCATCAGGCCGGCCAGGTCCTCGACCTTGCTGTTCAGCTCGAAGGTGACGCCGAGGTCGGCGATGCGCGCGATCTCGCCGTCGAGCACGTCGCGCGGCAGCCGGTACTTGGGGATGCCGAAGCGCATCATGCCGCCGGCCATGGGGCCGGCCTCGCGGACCGTCACGTCGTGGCCCATGCGGCGCAGGTGATAGGCGGCGGACAGCCCGCTCGGCCCGGCCCCGATCACCAGCACGCTCTTGCCCGTCTTGGGTGGGCAGTCGACCGTCCAGCCCCGTTTCAGCGCCTCGTCGCCGAGAAAGCGCTCGACGGCGTGGATGCTGACCGCCTGATCGACCTGACCCCGGTTGCAGGCGTCCTCGCAGGGATGGTAGCAGACGCGGCCGTGCACCGCCGGTAGGGGGTTGTCCTGCATCAGCACGCGCCAGGCGCTCTCGTAGTCGCCCTCCTCGGCGTGGTACAGCCAGGCCTGGATGTTCTCGCCCGCCGGACAGGCGTTGTTGCAGGGCGGCAGGCGGTCCAGATAGACCGGCCGCTCCGTGCGCCACGATCCGGTGCGGTTGGCCAGGCTGGTGCCGACGTCGAGGGTGACGGCGAAGGGCTTTTCCATCAGCTGCCTCCCCCGCCCAGCAGGTCGAAGCGCCGGATGTTGCGGTCGGCGACCGCCTGGATGGCAGCCAGCGACTCGGTGTCGGGCGGGTCGCGGAACAGGTGGGCAAAGCGCCGCTGCGGCCGCAGATAGGCCTCGACAGGGACCTTGCGGCGGATCGGCGTGACGTCCGTGACCGCGCCGTGCTCGGCCTGGAACAGCGGGAACAGGCCGCTCTCGACCGCGAGGCGCGCCAGCTTGACGGTGTCGCAGGGCTGCGAGCCCCAGCCCAGCGGGCAGGGCACGTGGACGTGGATGTAGCGCGACCCCGAGATCTCCATGGCCTTATCCACCTTGGCCTCCAGGTCGTGCAGGTCGGCGACGCTGGCGGTGGCGACATAGGGGATGTCGTGGGCCATGGCGATCAGCGGCGCGTTCTTGCCTTGGCCGAAGACGTTGCCCGGAGACTTGCCCACGATCGGCGTCGTGGCGGTACGCGCCTTGGCCGGCGTGCTGCCCGAGCGCTGTACGCCTGTGTTCATGTAGGCCTCGTTGTCGTAGCACAGGTAGAGCACGTCGTCGTTGCGCTCGAACATGCCGGACAGGCAGCCGAAGCCGATGTCGACCGTGCCGCCGTCGCCGCCCTGGGCCAGCACGCGGACGTCGTTCCGGCCCTTGGCGCGCAGCGCCGCAGCGACGCCGGTGGCGACCGCCGGCGCATTGCCGAACAGCGAGTGAAGCCAGGCGATCTGCCAGGACGATTCCGGATAGGGCGTCGAGAACACCTCGAGGCAGCCGGTCGCGTTGACCGCGACGACCCGCTTGCCGGCGGCGCGCATCGCGGTGTCCATGGCATAGCGCGCGCCCAGCGCCTCGCCGCAGCCCTGGCACGCGCGGTGCCCCGAGGTCAGGGAATTGCTGCGGTCGATGGTCGCCTGCACGGTGCGCGAGTCCGCGTCGAGCAGGCGGTTGCCGACCGTGAAGGTGCCGGTCTGATAGAACTTGATGCGTTGGGTCATCGCTTCCCTTGCCTCTCGGCCCCGTTGTTATCCCAGCTTGCCGCCGACCAGGCCCATGTCGCGCAGGATGTTCTCGGCGATCGGACCGGAGCGGCGCTTCTCCCTGGCGCGCGCCA
>CAMYMY010000608.1 GCA_947259625.1 uncultured Kiloniellales bacterium
AAGGGCGACAATTTCGGCTACGACGCCCAGATGGGCGAGTACACCGACCTGGTCAAGGCCGGCATCATCGACCCGACCAAGGTGGTGCGCATCGCCTTGCAGGACGCCGCCTCGGTGGCCGGCCTGCTGGTGACCACCGAGGCCATGGTCGCCGAGAAGCCGGAGAAGAAGGACTCCATGCCGGCCGGCGCGCCGGACATGGGCGGCATGGGCGGCATGGGCTTCTAAAGTCCCGCCACCCAGCCTTAAAGGACGAAGGGCCGCGGTTTCTGCCGCGGCCCTTTTCCTATCCTATACGGTAGGGCCTCAAAAGCGCCGCGTAGCGGACCTAGGCGCCGTGCTCGATGGCGGCGGCGTCGAGGCGGCTGATGTCCAGGCCGTGGCGCAGCCACTCGAGCAGGCGCAGCTCCTCCTGGGTCACCCGGCCGTCGGCGGCGGCCACGTCGCAGGCCAGCGCGTAGGCTGTCTCCCGCAGCTTCTCCGGCAGGGCCTCGCCGATCATGGCCAGCGCCTTGTCGAGGCCGTCCGGGTCCGAGAGCAGCGTGGCGCAGTCCTGGGCGGTCTTGGTGATCTGCGAGGACTCGTAGTCGGCGAAGACCGGCAGGTGCTTGACGATGTCGCCGATGGTCTGCAGCTCGGGGTCGGTCATGTCGCGGTCGGCCGCGGAGACCATGACCATGGTGTAGATCAGGGCGGTCTGGTGATCGATCATCTCGGGTCTTTTCTTGTGGGTGCCGGCAGGGACCTGCCGCCGAAGAACTGAAGGCTGAACCTAGGCATCGTGGCACGCCATTGCAATAGGGGCCGGCGCCGAGTCCGGGCAAACGGAAGGCTCACTAGCCGCCGCCGTCTTCCAGGAACGCCCGCGTCGCGGCCACGGCCTCGGCGAGCCCGACGCGCGCGACCGGGACGCCCTCGGGGAAGGCACCGAGCAGGCGCGAGGGCATCCTGGAATCGAGCAGCACGAAGACGCCGTGGTCGTCGGCGCGCCGCACCAGGCGGCCGAAGGCCTGCTTCAGCTTGAGCCGAGTCAGCATGTCGTCATAGTGCCGCCCGCCGAAGACCGCGCGGCGCGCCCGGTGGCGCAGGTCCGGCCGCGGCCAGGGCACCCGGTCGAACACGATCAGCCTGAGCGCCGCGCCCGGCACGTCGACGCCGTCGCGCACCGCGTCGGTGCCGAGCAGGCAGGAGTCCGCCTCGGCGCGGAAGATGTCGACCAGCGTGGCGGTGTCGAGCCGGTCGACGTGCTGGGCGTAGAGCGGCAGGCCGGCCTGCTCGAGCGGACGGGCGATGCGCCCGTGCACCGCACGCAGGCGCGAGATCGCGGTGAACAGGCCGAGCGCGCCGCCGCCGGCCGTCAGGAACAGCTCCCGGGTCGCCGCCGCGACTTGGTCCGGGTCGTCCCGGTGAAGGTCCGTGACGATGAAGACGCGGGTCTGCGCAGCGTAGTCGAAGGGCGAAGGCACGCCGGCGCGGACCGCCCGACCTGGCAGGTGCGCCGCGCCGCTGCGCGCCTCGGCCGCCGCCCAGTCGCTTTCTGGGTCGCCGCTGCCGTCGGTCAGGGTCGCCGAGGTAACGACCGCGCCCTGGACACCCTTCAGCACCACCTCGGCGAAGGGCGCGGTCGGGTCGATCCAGTGCCGGTAGAAGCCGAGGTCCAGCTCGCGCCCCTCGATCCGCTCGACCGCCAGCCAGTCGACCACCTCTGGCGGCCGCTCGCCCTTGAGCGCCGCCAGCATGTCGCGCCAGGCCGCCAGCTGGTGCCGGCCGCGGCGCTCTAGGGCGCGGCAGGTCGCCTCGATGCGCCGCCGGGTGTCGCTGTCCAGGGTCTCGGCTTCGTCGTCCAGCCGGGTCGTCAGGCGGCGCGTCAACGCGGCCATCGGCCGGCGCAGGCGGTCGAGCGCGGCGGCCAGCGTGTCCGCCGCCTCGAGCAGCCCTGGCACCGGCGGCCGGGTCTCGGTCTCCAGGCTGTAGGGGCCCTCGGTGTCTCGGGACCGCGCGTAGACCTGCTTGCGCACCTGGAGCAGGAAGCCCTCGGTCGGGCCGCGCGGCTGGCCGTTC
>CAMYMY010000609.1 GCA_947259625.1 uncultured Kiloniellales bacterium
AGATGGGCCGGCGAGGCGACCCGGTAGCGCCCTTCGCGGTCGCACCTGAGCTGCCGGTAGCGCTCGTAACCGCCGAGCGCGTAGCCGCCGTCGGCGACGAAGGCCAGCACGTCGTCGAAGTCCGGGCGCGGGAGCGCGGCGTAGGGCGCGGCGCGGGTTATCTCGGCGTAGAGGGTCTCGGCGTCGAAGGGTCCGGAGCAGGCGGTGCCGAGGATGTGCTGGGCCAGCACGTCGAGGCCGCCGGGCTCGGCCGTGTCGCCATCCAGGGTGCCGGCGCGCAGGCCGTCCAGCGCGGCACGGCACTCCAGTACCTCGAAGCGGTTGGCCGGCACGAGCAGTGCCCGGCTCGGCCGGTCGAGGCGGTGGTTGGCCCGGCCGATGCGTTGAAGCAGGCGCGAGACGCCCTTGGGCGCGCCGACCTGCACCACCAGATCGACCGCCGCCCAGTCGACTCCGAGATCGAGCGAGGAGGTCGCGACCACCGCGCGCAGCTCGCCGCGCGCCATGGCCGCCTCGACCTTGCGCCGCTGTTCGGCCGAAAGGCTGCCGTGATGCAGCGCAATCGCCAGGCCCTCCTCGTTGAGCCGCCACAGTTCGCGGAACACGATCTCGGCCTGGGCGCGGGTGTTGACGAAGACAAGCGTGGTGCGTGCCGCGCGGATGCGCTCGAAGACCTCGGCGAGGGCATGGACCGCCATGTGTCCGGACCAGGGCAGATGGGCGCGGGTCCCGAGGATCTCGACCTCGGGCGCGGCGCCCCCGCCGGCCTGGATCAGGCGGACCGGTGCGTCCTCATGGCGCCCCGTCGGCGAGAGCCAGGCGACCAGCGCCTGCGGGTCGTGCACCGTGGCCGAGAGGCCGACCCGGCGGCAGCCGGGCGCCAGGCCTTGCAGGCGGGCCAGACCGAGCGCCAGCAGATCGCCGCGCTTGTTGTCGGCCAGCGCATGCAACTCGTCGACCACCACCGAGTTCAGGCCGGCGAACACCTGCGGCGCGTCGTGGTAGGACAGCAGGAGGGCGAGCGATTCCGGCGTGGTCATCAGCAGTTGCGGGGGGCGCCGGCGCTGGCGCCGGCGCTTGGCCTGCGGCGTATCACCGGTGCGCGTCTCGCAGGCAAAGTCGAGGCCCAACTCCTGGATCGGCCGTGTCAGGTTGCGGTGAATGTCGACGGCGAGTGCCTTCAAGGGCGAAACGTAGAGCGTGTGCAGTCCGCCGCGCGGGCTTTCCGCCAAGTCGATCAAGGCGGGCAGGAAACCGGCCAAGGTCTTGCCGCCGCCGGTCGGTGCGATCAGTAACGCGGACTTGCCCGAGCCCGCCGCCGCCAGCATATCGAGCTGATGCGCGTGCGGTTGCCAGCCCTTCACCGCGAACCATTCGGCGAAGCGGTGGGGCAGAGGGAGGTGTTTCTCTGGTAATGCGGATAGCGCGGTCACCTCGGCAGGATAGCGCGGCTCTTGCGGCCGGTCACCGCCTCAACGGTCGGTAGGGTCGCGCGCGTCCCCGAGACCGCGTCGGCCCGCAATACCGGCGCTCGACTGTCAGATGACTTTCTTGAAGGGCCCGAATTTCAGGATCTTGCGGCCTTTGCCGTTCTGGATCTCGTTCCGGTCGCCTTCCTCGTTTTCCTCGTCTTCCTCGTCCTCGTCCCCGTCGTGTGCGCCGGACTCGTCGAGGACTGGATCCTGCATCTCTGGGCGATCCGTCGCGGGTTCGTCCCACGCGGCTTCGCTCGGGCCGGGATCATGGACCTCGGGCCCGGCCGGGTCCGGTCCTGCGACCGGCGCGTCGCGTGTTTCCGCTTGGTCGACAAGTGGCGCGCCCTGGCCCACCTCGTCGTCCCGCGGCGCGTATGGCTCAGATTCGCCCCACTCCGGGTCGGTCTGTTCAACCTCAGGAGAGTACGGTTCGGTCCAATTCGGGTCGTTCAGGGCCGGGTCCTGAAGGTCCGCTTCAAGGGAGTCGAGCGCGCTGGACAGGAGTTTGTCCAGGTCCTCTGCCTCCTGCCACGCCTCGTCGGCTGAAATTCCCGATAGATCCGGAT
>CAMYMY010000610.1 GCA_947259625.1 uncultured Kiloniellales bacterium
GCTCGACCCGGCGTTTGAGCACGCGCGCGCTCTTGCCGAGCTTGGCGGTCGGAGTCGACAGCAGGAAGGCGTCCAGGCCGCCGCGCTTCTCTATGGTGCGGATCGCGCGGGTGGTCAGGCGCAGCCGCACGGCCTCGCCCAGGGCATCGCTCATCAGCGAGGCGCGCTGGAGGTTCGGCAGAAAGCGCCGCCGCGTCCGGTTGTTGGCGTGGCTCACGTTGTTGCCGGTCTGGACGCCCTTGCCGGTGAAATCGCAACGTCGTGCCATGGCGTTACATCCTGCTTTCGACTGGTCCTGGCGGAAAACGAAGCATCGGGCCGCCCTCGAAGGCGCCCGGGCCGGCCAGGGTTCTAGGCCAAGCGGCCGGCGGGGTCAAGCCCGAGCTGAGTCTTTCTCAGTCCCTCAAACGCCGGGCGCGGCCATCCGGCCGCTTGGCTTCGCTCGCATTGGCTCGCGGGGCCTCAACGGCCCAGTGCGCGAAGGACACGGGTCCTCCGCGCAGATTCTCCGGCCCTTTGCGCACAAGCGGTCCCGCCCTTTTTATTCATTGGGCCATTGAGGCCCCGCGCGCTCGTGCGCGCGAAGCCAAGGGCGCGGAGGCGCCCGCCCGGCGTTTGAGGGACTGAGAAAGACTCACCCGCACCCGCCTCGGTCACTTCCCGGCTGGCGCCCGGCCCAGAAAGCTCTTCAGCAGGCTGAGCGCGGCCACCGTCGGGGTGATCCGGCCGGCCGTGACCTCGGCCTCGAGCGCGGCCAGCCGGCGCGCCACCTCGGGGTCGGCCTTCAGGGCGGCCAGCAGGCTCTCGCTGACCTCGTTCCACATCCAGGCCTTGGCCTGGCGGGCGCGCTTGGCCTCGAAGGCGCCATGCTCGCCCTGCACCCGGCGGAACCGGCCGACCGTCTCCCAGACCTCCGCGACGCCGCGGCCGGTCAACGCCGAGCAGGTGAGCACCGGCGGGCGCCAGTCGGGCGTCGCCGGGCGCAGCAGGTTGAGCGCGCTCGCGTACTCGGCCGCCGCCCGCCCGGCCGCCGCCTCGAGCTCGCCGTCCGCCTTGTTGATCACCAGCAGGTCGGCCAGCTCGACGATGCCCTTCTTGAGACCCTGCAGCTCGTCGCCGCCCGCGGGCAGCAGCAGCAGCAGGAACATGTCGACCATGTCGGCCACCGCGGTCTCGGACTGGCCGACGCCGACGGTCTCGACGATCACCACGTCGAAGCCGGCCGCCTCGCAGGCGAGCAGCGCCTCGCGCGTGCGCCGCGCCACGCCGCCCAGGGTGCCGCCGGTGGGCGACGGCCGGATGAAGGCGGCCTCGCTGCGCGCCAGCTATGAAGAAGCCTATACCGACATGCTGACGGGCGAGCAGCAGGTGAAATATCTGCAGCTCGAGGCCGACCGTCAGGGCAAGCTGAAGACCACCGGCTTTTCCGCCAAATCGAAGCAGGAAAAGGCCGACCATGAGCTCGACATGGCAAAGCGCACCGTAGCGGCGCGGCGCCAGCGCATCACCACGGTTCTGGCCGAACTCAGCGGTGATCCAAAACTGCCCATCGAAGAGCATCCGCTTTATCAGTCTGCGCTTGCCAAGCGCGACCGGGCAGCGCTCGACCTGGAACGCACCGAGGTGCGGGCGCCGGCTGCAGGTCACCTCAGCCGGGTCAGCCTGCAGGATGGCGAGCACATCGAATCGGGCAAACCGGTATTTGCCCTGGTCAAGACCGATGCCTATTGGGTCCAGGTCAACATCAAGGAAGTCAAACTGACCCACATCTCGGTTGGCCAGAAGGCAAGCGTCGTGCTGGATGCCTATCCGAATGTCACCTGGGATGCCGAGGTCGATAGCATCAGCCCGGCCACGGGAGCAGAGTTTTCGCTGCTGCCGGCCCAGAATGCGACCGGCAACTGGGTGAAGGTTGTGCAACGCGTCCCGTTGCGGCTGCGGCTCGCCGGCAAGACCAATGCACCACCTTTGCGTGCCGGCATGACGGCAACGATTTCAATCGATACCGGTCATGAGAGAAACCTGGCGGC
>CAMYMY010000611.1 GCA_947259625.1 uncultured Kiloniellales bacterium
TCGAGGGCGTCCTGCAGGCCGTCGCCCAGGAAGTTGAAGGCGATGACGGTGACGAAGATGAGCAGGCCCGGCCAGACGGCCAGGGCCGGGTCCGACCAGATCAGCTCCTGGGCGCCGGTCAGCATGTTGCCCCAGGAGGCGATCGGCGGCTGGATGCCGAGCCCCAAAAAGCTCAAGACCGATTCCAGCAGGATGATGCCGCCGGCCGAGAGCGTGGTCGCGACGATGATGGGCGAGACCACGTTGGGCAGGATGTGCACCAGCATGATGCGCGGCGCCCGGGCGCCCAGCGCCTCGGCGGCGCGCACGAACTCGCGCGTGCGCATGGTCAGCGTGGCGCCGCGCACCAGGCGCGCGACGGTGGTCCAGCCGACGATCGAGATCAGGATCACGATGCGGTAGAAGCTGGCGTCCTCGGAGGTCGCGAGCGCCGCCGGCAGGCCGAGCTTGGTCAGGTCCACCGCCGCCAGGACGATCAGCAGCGGCAGCAGCGGCAGGGCGATGACGCCGTCGGCGAGGCGCATCAGAAAGGCGTCCAGCGTGCCGCCGTAGTAGCCGGCCAGGAGGCCCAGGGCCGTGCCGATCACGGCCGCGCAGGCCGCGGCCGCCAGGCCGACCAGCAGCGATACCCGGCCGCCGTAGAGCAGGCGCAGCAGCAGGTCGCGGCCCAGCTCGTCGGTGCCCAGCCAGTGCTTGGCCGAGGGCGGCTGGAAGCGCTCCAGCAGGCTCACCTTGGTGGCGTCCAGCCCGAACGCGGCCTCGGCCAGCGGCGCGGCCAGGGCGACCAGGACGAGGAGCGCCAGCACGATCAGGCTGGCGACCGCCAGGCGGTGCCTAAGGAACCGCCGCCACAGGATGGCCCGCACGGTCTGCGGCGGCCCGGCGGCATAGGCGGCGCCGGCGGTCAGGTCGAACTTCTCCCCGCCGCTCATTTGTAGGAGATCCTCGGGTCGAGCCAGGCATAGGTCACGTCGGCCGCCAGGTTGGCGAGCAGGGTGGTCAGCGTCGCGAAGAGCAGGCCGACCAGGGCCAAGTTGAAGTCGTTGCCCATGATGGCGTCGTAGATCGTCTTGCCCATGCCGAGCCAGCCGAACATGGTCTCGGTAATGAGCGCACCGGAGAACAAGGTGCCGAAGTTGAGCGCCAGGATCGTGACCACCGGGATCATGGCGTTCCGCAAGGCGTGGCCGAGCACGACTTGGCGCGCGCTCAGTCCCTTGGCCTGGGCGGTGCGCACGTAGTCCTGGCGCAGCGCCTCCATCATGGCCGCGCGCACGAAGCGCACGATGCCGCCGACCGTGACCAGCGTCAGGGTCGCGACCGGCAGCGCGAGGTGGGCGAGCTTGCTGCCGAATCCGGCCTCGCCCATGCCGCCGGCCGGCAGCCAGCCGAGCACCACGGCGAAGAGGATGATCAGCAGGATGGCGAGCCAGAAGGGCGGGATCGAGATGCCGGCGAAGGCCAGCAGGTTGATCGCGTTGTCGACCGCGGACTGCGGCCTGAGCGCGGCGGCGATGCCCGCCGGCAAGGCGATCGCCAGCGCCAAGGCGAAGCTGAGCCCCATCAGCCAGGCCGTGTTGGCCAGCGCCGGCAGCAGCACGTCGAGCACCGGCCGGGCGTGCACCCGCGAATAGCCGAGGTCGCCCGAGAGCGCGGCGGAGAGCCAGTTGAGGTAGCGCTCGGCGACCGGCCGGTCGAGGCCGTAGAGCGCGCGCAGCCGCGCCGCGTCGGCCGGCGTCAGGTCGGGATTGGCGCTGACCATGAGATCGATCGGGTCGCCCGGCATCAGGCCGATCAGCCCGTAGATCACGAAGGACATGATCAAGAGGACGACCGCCGATTCGGCCAGGCGCTGAACCACGAAACGAATCATTCTGGATCCAAGTACCGGTGTTTAGCGAGCCGCAGGTGGTGTGTCGGCCTAATGGATGGTGATTTCACCACTAAGGCACAAAGACACAAAGGCAACAACGCACGAGTTGTCACGATCTCGCGGCGACTTCAACGTCACAGGATAATTCGCCTGATGC
>CAMYMY010000612.1 GCA_947259625.1 uncultured Kiloniellales bacterium
TCTCTGGCTTAACCGGACAGCAGTGGGCTTGACCCGGCGATCCAGGATGGCCTGCCTTCGCCGAAGCGAAGCTCCGGCTTCGCGCAGGCAGGCGTCTGCAGCCGACAATCCCTGGATGGCCGGATCAAGTGCGGCCATGACAAACTGTGGCGTAATATAGCTGACCAATTGATCCACTTTCACTCTATCCAGGTCAGGTTCTAACGTGAGCGAAGTACGCCGCGACATCTACTGGAGCCCCTGGGAGGAACCCGGCGCGGAGCATTTGCGCCTGACCATGGACGAGGACGGCGCGCACGCCGACGGAGTCATCCTGCGGCGCAAGGACGGCCGGGACCTGCGCGCCCACTACCGGCTCGAGCTCGATGCCGAGTGGTGCGTCAAGCGGCTGCATTTCGTGCTGCTCGGCACCGAAAGGGGCCTGCATCTGGAGAGCGACGGCCATGGGACCTGGACCGTGAACCGCGAGCCGGCGCCGGTGCTGACCGGCTGTCTCGACCTCGACATCGAGGTGACGCCCTTCACCAACACCTTGCCACTGCGCCGCCTCGGGCTCGAAGCCGAGGAGAGCGCCGAGATCCGCGTCGCCTACGTTCCGGTGCCCGCGCTCGAGGTGCGTCCGGTGGAGCAGCGGTATACCTGCCTCGCGCCCCTGGGGCCGGAGGGCGGGCGCTTCCGCTACGAGGGCCTGTTCCGCGATTTCACGGCCGAGCTCGAGGTCGACGCGGACGGCCTGGTCCTGGACTATCCGGAGACCTTCAGGAGGATCTGGCCGCGATGAAGGCCGCCGTCATCGTTTTCCCCGGCTCCAACTGCGACCGCGACGTCCAGGTCGCGCTCCGGCAGTCCATGGGCAGCGACCCCGTGATGGTCTGGCACAAGGAGGGCGGCTTCCCGGACGTCGACCTGATCGTCTTGCCCGGCGGCTTCTCCTACGGCGACTACCTGCGCTGCGGCGCCTTGGCCGCGCACTCGCCGGCCTTGAAGGAGGTCGTCCGGCGGGCCGCCAAGGGCGTGCCGGTGCTGGGCATCTGCAACGGCTTCCAGATGCTGACCGAGACCGGGCTGCTGCCCGGCGCCCTGCTGCGCAACGGCAACCTGAAGTTCGTCTGCAAGGACGTCCACGTGAAGGTCGAGACCAGCCAGAGCCTGTTCACCGCCAGATACGAGACCGGCCAGGCGCTGCGCATCCCCGTCGCGCACCACGACGGCAACTACTACGCCGACGCCGGGACGCTGGAGCGCCTCGAGGAGCGGGGCCAGATCGCCTTCCGCTACTGCGCGCCCGACGGCACGGTTACCGCGGAGGCCAACCCCAACGGCTCGCTGGACAACATCGCCGGGGTCACCAACGAGGCCAAGACCGTGCTCGGCCTGATGCCGCATCCCGAGCGCCTGGCCGACCCGGAGCTCGGCGGCACCGACGGCCGGGCGATGTTCGACGGCCTGGTGGAGGCGCTGTCGTGAGCGGCGCGCCGAAAGCGGTCCCGGACGCGGCGACGCCGGTGACGCCCGAGCTGGTCGCCCAGCACGGCCTCAGCGAGGCGGAATACGACCGCGTGGTGACCATCCTGGGCCGGGAGCCCAACCTCTTGGAGCTCGGCATCTTCTCGGTCATGTGGTCGGAGCACTGCTCCTACAAGTCCTCGAAGGTCTGGCTGAAGACCCTGCCGACCGAAGGGCCCCAGGTGATCCAGGGACCGGGCGAGAACGCCGGGGTGATCGACATCGGCGAGGGGCTGGCCGCGATCTTCAAGATGGAGAGCCACAACCACCCCTCCTACATCGAGCCATATCAGGGCGCGGCAACCGGGGTCGGCGGCATCCTGCGCGACGTCTTCACCATGGGCGCACGGCCGGTCGCCAACCTGAACGCGCTCAGGTTCGGCGCGCCGGAGCATCCCAAGACCCGCCACCTCGTGGCCGGCGTGGTCGCTGGTATCGGCGGCTACGGCAACTGCGTCGGCATCCCGACCGTGGGCGGCGAGGTCGAGTTCCATCCGGCCTA
>CAMYMY010000613.1 GCA_947259625.1 uncultured Kiloniellales bacterium
GCAATCCTGGCCCTGGCGGATCGCAGGCCGGATCCCGAACCGCCGACCTCTTTTGACGCCGGACCCGCCCCCGCAGCCGGCCCCGACCTTGCGCTGACGGTCGCCGAGCCGGAGCCGCCGGCCGCCGAGGCCCCGCCGGAGCCCGATCCCTATGCCTCCGTCCCGATGCTCTGGCAGCTGCCCAGCTCGATCCGCTCCAAGCTGCCCGAGATCAGCCTGACCGTGCACGTCTACGCGCCGGAAAGCTCCGGCCGCTTCGTCATCGTCAATCGCAGGAAATACCGGGAGGGCGATGCGCTGGGGGTCGGCGTCAAGCTCGAAGCGATCGTGCCGGACGGCGTCATCCTTGACTACGACGGCCGGACCTTCAAGAAGCGCAACTAGGAGCTGGCCGCGCGCATCCGGCTCAGTACCAGCGCGAGCGCCAGGCCGGCGGCGCTCAACACGGCCATTGCAAGGAATGCCTGGGCCTCGAAGGTCTCGTATAGCCGGCCGGCCAACAGCGTCGCCAGGCCCATCGCCAGGCCGCCGGACAGCGCGGCGTAGAGGCCCTGTGCGGTCGCGGCGAGGCCCTGCGGCGCGTGGCGGGCGATGAAATGGACCGCGCCCAGGTGGGCCGCGCCGAAGGTCAGCGCGTGCAGGATCTGGACGGCGACCAGCGCGGGCAGGGCGGTGGTCCCGGCCAGCACGGTCCAGCGGACCACTCCGCCCAGCCCGGCCAGCGCCAGCAGCCCGGTCGGGCCGAAGCGTCGCAGCAGGACGCCGCTGGCCGCGAAGAAGACGATCTCGGCCAGCACGCCCTCGGACCAGAGCCAGCCGACCGCAGCGTCGCTCAGGCCCGCGGCCCGCCAGGCCAGCGCCGAGAAGCCGTAATAGACCGCATGGCTGGCCTGGAGCAGGGCGGCGGCGGCGAGGAACAGCAGGAAGCGGCGGTCCCACAGCAGGGCGCTGGCGCGGGGCCGGTCCTCGGGCTCCGGCAGAGGTCCCCGGCGCTCGGGCAATCCAAGGGAAGCGAACAGGGTGAGGGCCAGCGCGACCAGAATCAACCACAGAAGCAGCCCGGGATCCTGGCGTGCGAGCAGCTCGCCGGCGCCGAGCGCACCCAGGATGAACGCGGCGGACCCCCAGAGGCGGACCCGGCCGTAGTCGATCTCGGCGGCGCCGACGGCGCGCATGGTGTGGCTCTCGGCCAGCGGGATCAGGCCGTGGAAGGCGAGCGCGGTCAAGAGCTGGACCGCGAGGATGCTCCAGAACCGCTCGGTCACGAAGAACGCCGCGAAGCTCGCCAGGCTAGCCGCCGACAGCAGGACGATCGCCGCCTTGACCCGGCCCGTGCGGTCGGCCAGCCGCGCGATCGGCGGGACGCTCAGCACCTTGACCCAGGAGGTCAGCGCGAGAAGCAGGCCGATCTCGGCCGCCGCGAGGCCCCGCTGGGCGAGCCACACCGGCCAGAACGGCAGGTAAATGCCGAGCGCTAGGAACACGGCGCCGTAGTAGCCGGCAAAGCGGACGGAGAGGGTGAAGCGCGACATGGCGGCGAGGATACGCCGCTGGCTGCCGCGGCGCAGCCGAAAGCGCGGTGACGCTGACGGCTCGGCTCTGAGCATCGAGCGCGGCTGTTCGCCGATCCGCGGCATCGGTTGGAGATATAACACTATAAAGTAGAAAACAGGTCAGCGAGCGGTTAATGACTTAGTGCATATTGGGGTTGTTTGCCGATAAACCTAGGGCGAGAATGTACTCGCATACACAGATATTCGCCTTGCAGCGAAAAGCCCATCAGAAAAGCTCTGCGGAAGGAATCTTGGGCGAAATAGAAAAGCTCGTATCAATTTCGTATTGAATACCCCAGAAATTCAGTGCAGTATGGAAAAGCAAACCCCTAGTTGCAGGGTGGCAATCACCTATGGGAGACATAGAGTATGAAACCTGTTGCCAGAAAACTAACCGCGATCTGCCTCGCCGCCATGCTGCCGGCCTTCGGGGCGTATGCGAAGGACGACGGCG
>CAMYMY010000614.1 GCA_947259625.1 uncultured Kiloniellales bacterium
CGACCCGGTTCCGAGCCGTCCGCGCAGTTTCCCTGGCCCACTTCGCGAAAGAGGTCCGGCCCTTTTTGTTCCCTGGGCTATTGAGGCCCCGCGCGCTCGTGTGCGCGAAGCCAAGGGAGCGGAGGCGACCGCCCGGCGTCTGAGGGGCCACGAAAGACTCCCCCGCTTTCCGCCCCACCGGCTCCCGTGCTATCTCCCCGCCATGCTGCACGTCAACGAGCTCAACTACCGGGTCGCCGGGCGGCCGCTTCTCGAGCGCGCGAGCTTCGCGGTCGACAAGGGCGAGCGGGCCGCCCTGGTCGGCCGCAACGGCACCGGCAAGACGACGCTCCTGAAGCTGATCTCGGGCGAGATCGCGGCCGACGCCGGCGAGATCTCGCTGCCGCGCGGCATCCGGGTCGGCAAGGTGGCGCAGGAGGCGCCCGCGGGCCCGGAGAGCCTGCTCGACACGGTGCTGGCCGCCGACCAGGAACGCGTGCGGCTGCTCGCCGAGGCCGAGACGGCGCACGAGCCCGCGCGCATCGCCGAGGTCCACGAGCGCCTGGCGGCGATCCGCGCCGAGACCGCGCCGGCACGCGCGGCGCGCATCCTGGCGGGCCTGGGCTTCGACGAGGCGGCCCAGGCGGGCGCCTGCCAGGCGCTCTCGGGCGGTTGGCGCATGCGGGTCGCCCTGGCCGCGCTCCTCTTCTCGGAGCCCGACCTGCTGCTGCTCGACGAGCCGACGAACCATCTGGACCTGGAGGCGACGCTCTGGCTCGAAGGCTACCTCAAGAGCTACCCGGGCACCCTCCTCCTGGTCTCCCACGACCGCGACCTGCTGAACCGGGTGCCCGAGCGCATCCTCCACCTCGAGGCCCGGCGGATCACCGCCTATGCCGGCAACTACGACCGCTTCGAGCGCACGCGGCGCGAGCACCTGGCCCGCCAGGCCGCGCTGAATGCCAAGCAGCAGGCCGAGCGCCGCCACATCCAGGCCTTCGTCGACCGCTTCCGCTACAAGGCCAGCAAGGCGCGCCAGGCCCAGTCGCGCATCAAGGCGCTGGAACGCATGGAGCCGATCGCCGGCGTCATGGAGGCGCAGACCGTCACCTTCGCCTTCCCCGCGCCCAAGGCCCTGCCGCCGCCTTTGGTCACCCTGGACGGCGCGGCGGCCGGTTACGCGCCCGGCAAGCCGGTGCTGAGCGGCCTCGACCTGCGCCTCGACATGGACGACCGGATCGCGCTGCTGGGCGCCAACGGCAACGGCAAGTCGACCTTCGTGAAGCTCCTGGCCGGGCGCCTGAACCCCGCGGACGGCCGCCTGGTCCGCCCGTCCAAGCTGAGGGTCGGCTATTTCGCCCAGGACCAGGCCGAGGAGCTCGACCTGACGGCCACGCCCCTCGACCACATGGCGCGCCTTATGCCCGACGCGACGCCGCAGAAGCTCCGCGGCCAGCTCGGCCGCTTCGGCTTCGGCCAGGACAAGGCGGAGGTCGCGGTCGGCAAGCTCTCGGGCGGCGAGAAGGCGCGCCTGCTCTTCGCGCTGATGAGCCGCGAGGCGCCGCAGATCCTGCTGCTCGACGAGCCGACCAACCACCTCGACGTCGACGCCCGCCAAGCGCTGATCCAGGCGCTCAACGACTATGCCGGCGCCGTGGTGCTGGTCAGCCACGACCCACATCTGATCGAGCTGATCGCCGACCGCCTTTGGCTGGTCGCGGACGGCACGGTCCGGCCCTACGACGGCGACCTCGAGGACTATCGCAAGCTGCTGCTGGAGCAGCGCCGGGCCGAGCGCCGCGCTGGGCGCGCGGACAAGCCCGAGAAGACCGGCAACGCCAGCCGCAAGGACAAGCGCCGCGCCGCGCGCGCGACGCCGAGGCCCGCCTGGAGAACCTCGCCCGCAAGAAGCAGGCCCTCGAGGCCAGGCTGGCCGAGCCCGAGGTCTACGACGGCCCGACCGCGAAACTCCAGGACCTGCAGCTCGCGCACGGCGCCCTCAAGCAGGCCATCGCCGAGGCCGAGGAGGCCTGGCTTCAGGCCCAGGCCGCGCTCGAGGAGGCGTGAAGCGGCGGCCCCCTTTCGGAGCAAACGAGCCCATGCACAGTAGATGATTGTTGTATTTCAAGGGGTTATGGCGCGTCCGGGAAAATGGCCTCATCTCATAATCCATTGAAAACAAAAGAATTTCACCACCAAGGCACAGAGACACGAAGCGTCCCTTCTGTCATCACCGGGCGTGACCCGGTGATCCAGGGCGGTGTCTGCCTCCGGCGCTTTCCTGGATTGCCGGGTCAAGCCCGGCAACGACGAAAGGCGGAGATCGCCATGAGGCTCCCCTTGGTTTGCGCGCTGTGCGCGCGATAGCCCGCCTTCGTGTCTTCGTGCCTTAGTGGTTCACAAGTTGGTTCCGCTGTGCCTCCGTGACGACTCCTACCAATGCAGCCAGCGATTATATTCGATTTATGTTCTTGACAATTGCCGTTATTTATGCTATATTTCCTATATTAAGAACTTTAGGGACACGAGCATGGACCCCTATAAAATCGTGGCCGAGGGCGGCGAGGCCTTGATCGCCGGCTGGCTGGGCGTGACCCTCACCGCGGGTCTGCGCCTGCCCGAGGACGAGAGCGAGGATCGCCGCGAGTTCCTCCTGGCCGGCGCCAAGGCGGCGCTCGAGCAGCTCGCGCCGGCCGGCGCCTGGCTCGGCGAGCGCCTCCAGGCCGTCCAGTTCCTCTGCGCCCATTCGGCGGCCATGCACTGGCAGGCCTCCGCCAACACCCCCGACCTGGGCGAGCAAGTCCGCCACCGCGCCCAGCGCTTCGCCACGCAGATGATGGCGCTGACCAGCCGCCAGCTCTCGACCCTGGCGCGCCTGCGCGACCAGCGCCGCCGCGAGGCCGAGGCCGACGAGCGCCAGGCCTGGCGCCAGGAGGCCCACGCCACGAAGCAGCAGCTCGCCCGCGGCGGCGCGTTCACCGCCGAGCTCGAGCGGATGATGAAGCTGAGCGATGAGGTGGAGGCGATGCCGGAGACCACGGCCGCCCCGAAGGCGGTAGGCGCCGGCGTGCCCGAGCCACCGCCCGGGCCGGCCCCCGCCCTCAACCGCCGGGAGCGGAGGGCGCTGAAACGCCTGGACCGGAAGCAGCGGCGCCGGGCCGGGGCAGAGTGAGCGCGATCCGGAGTCCCGGCGCCCGGGATACGCGGGGGCGACTCGTCACTTGAAGCGCGATGTGGCGGATTTGACGGCGTCGCCCATCCGGGCCCACGCGCCGTCGATGCCCTCCCTGAGATCCTCCCAGGCGTCCTCGCTGCTCTGCCGCAGCTCGCTCAGCTTCGCGTGCGCCGCCTGCTGCTGCTCGCGCAGGGTATCGATCTGCTTGTGGTAGGCCAGCTGGGCATTCGCCTGGGCCTTGTCCGCTCTCGCCTTGAGCTTGTCGATCTCGGCGCTCCACTCGTCCAGCTGGGCCTGGAGTTTCCGCTCGTAGGCGTCCTTCTTGCTCATTGTACCGCTCCTCGGCTCTGTCCTGTTCTCTCGGTTCCGGCGTCTCTCGGGCCGCGACGTCCTCAAGATGCCGGAAAATCCGGCCGAATGCATCCTTCGAGATGCGACGTGCCGAGCCGGACCGGACCCCGGTAAAAAAAGGGACAGTATATAAAAAAAGGGACAGTATACTTAATTCGACAGCCCCGGACGTGGG
>CAMYMY010000615.1 GCA_947259625.1 uncultured Kiloniellales bacterium
GGCGATGGCGCCGGACTGCCAGAGCTGCAGGCGGGCGCGCAGGTCGTCGGCCGAGAGCGCCTCGGGCAGGACGTCCTTGTTGAGCGCGAGCGACACGGCCGAAGCGTCCAGCCCGGCCCACTCGGCGGTCCAGCGCAGCGCCTTCGCGAGCCCGTCGCCCAGGGTCTGCGCGATCGTCGTGAGCGTCGCGCCGTCGGCGGAGAAGCGCAGGCGGGTCGCCTCCGCGGTCTCGGCCGCACGCTTCTGGCGCTCGAAGAAGCGCGCGCCCAGCAGGACCATGCGCGCCTCGCTGTCGAGCATCGCCTGGCGGATCGCCTCGATCCCGGCGCCCCGGAACTCGAGCATGCCGACCCGCGCCTCCGGGTTGGCCGAGGCCCAGAGCGCGCCGGAGCCGATCCGGCTCGGCATCTCCTCCTCGGAGAAGCCGGTCAGCCAGGGTGTCGGCTGGGCGGTCAGGAATAGCGACTGCCGGTAGTCGGCCGAGAGCTGGTAGTGCCCGATGGTCTCATCCACCAGGCCCAGGAGCGGCGGTTTCTCGACATCCGGGTCCAGGTCGTCGACCCCCAGGAACACGAAGGGGATGACGTCGAGGCGCCTGCCGTTTCGGGTCGGCCGGTGCACCTCGGCGATCCGCCACTTGCCGTCGTGCGCGCCACCAGTCCGCCAGATCCGCACTTCGTAGAGCCCGTCGACCAGCAGCAGCTCGCGGACCTGCGTCTCGGCCTCCGAGGCCGTGGTGTCCGGCTCGGCCAGCTTGACTCGCGCGGTGATGAAGCGGCCGTCGATCCTCGCGCGGTCCCAGTCCTCGATCCGCTCCGCCGCATAGCCGGCCCAGAGCGGCAGCGCGCCGGCCGGCCGGTCGCCCGGCATGTCGACGAGAATCCCAGTGCGCCCGAGCGCCAGCACCTCGCCGGCCACCTGTTGGACGAAGACCCGGAACGGCAGGCCTTTCGTGGCAAGGCCGTCGAGCCCGGCGAGCAGGCGCGCCGGCCCCACGACGACCGGCTCGCGCCGGAACACCGCGCCCAAAAGGCCGCGCCGCGTGCGCTCCGGCACGTCGACCCAGCGCGCCCGCGCCTTGTAAGCCGCATAGGCCGCCGCGTCCTGCCCCTCGGGCCGCGGCAGGTAGGCGGTCGCCCGCGCCTTGACCGCGTCGCCGCCCGCCAGCGCATCGCGCACCCGCTGCCAGAGCGGAGCGAAGGCGTCGTAGTCGGGATGCCGGTCGGTGATGGTCATCGCGTACCGTTCCAATAGAGAACAAGGGGAAACCAACAAGGGTCACCACAGAGACACAGAGACACAGAGAAAGAACCACGGTGGACCACAGAGGCACGAAGGGCAGCAAGGAAACCGAAAGGGTTTCAGCGCGCGCAGCGCGCAAACCAAAACCTTTGTGCCTTTGTGCTTCCCGCCTTCGCGAAGCCCGCTTCGGCGGGCGAAGGGAGGTCGTGGTGAACCTGAGTTGGTTCTCTGTGTCTCTGTGCCTCTGTGGTTCAAACTTATTTGGTTCAGTGCATGCCGCCGATTCTTTGTTCGCCAGAAAGTCCCTTCCGCGCCATGATTCTGTACCGCGTCTCGTCGTAGACGTGGTCTTCGGCGTTGGGGTCGACGTCGTCGGGGTCCTTGGTGCCGCGCGGCAATACCGGGACCGTGCGGATGAAGGCGCGGCAATGGGCGAAGACCAGGAGCGCGCGCAGGCGCTCGGCGCCGAGGCGCCGGCTGCCCGGGTCTTTATGCGCCCTGGTCCAGCGGACACCGGCCGCGGCCATGTCCCCGGCGATGTCCCGGCCGATCTTGGCGTCGGAGAAGATGTGGCTGTCGGCCGGGCCGGGGCGCACGTCGTAGCCGAGGTCGCGCTCACGCTCCAGGATGCCCAGTGCCACCTTGCGCGCCGTCATCTTCAGGCCCTCGTTCGGCTTGCTCGTGCAGCCGTACCACTCGGCGATGCGGTAGAGGTCGCCGCGCACCGTGGGCCGCGTGACGCCCGACCCATCGACGAAGTCCGTGCCGTCGCTCTCGACCCACCAGCCGACCGAGAAGGGATGGGTCGAGCCCCAGTCGAGCGCGCGGTCGATCCGCCAGCTCTCCGGCACCGGAAAGGCGTCCATCACATGCACCCGCGGGTCCCAGAGGTCGTCGAACAGGCCGCCGGCGACGATGTCCCAGGAGCCCTCGAGCCAGGCCTTGCGCCGGTGCGCGTTGCTGTCGGCCTTCAGCCGCTCAAGGTAATGCGGATCGGCCTCGAGCAGGATCTCGTTCTCGGCGATCGCGCCGAAAAGGTGCACCCGCGCCAGGCCCTCCTCCGCGCCGATGATTTCGCCTTGCGGCGCGGCGTCGATGAAGCGCGCCTTGACCCAGTTGTGGCCGGACCCATAGGGGTTGCAGGTCGCGCGCACCTTGCGCGGCATTCCGCGATGCGACGAGCGGCAGCAGGCCATCATCGCCTCGTAGCACTCCGGCGTCGGCCAATTCGTCAGCTCCTCCCAGCCGATCCAGGGGTACTCGTGGCCGTGGTAGCTCCAGTAGTCTCCGGGCCGGGCCATGTGGCGCAGCAGCAGCTCTTCGCCCGCCGGAAAGGTCCACTTGGACTGGCTGCCGTTCCAGCTGGCGCCGCGAAGGAACTGCGGGAACCAGCGCTTGGTCTTGGCGCGCACCTCCTCGAGCTGCGGATAGGTCTGGCGGAACAGGATGCCGCGCCAGGCTCCGCCGAAGCCCGAGCCCACGTGCTGGGCGAAATCCATGAGCAGCGCGTCGGTTTTCCCCGGCCCGCGCGTGCCGTGGTAGAGGCATTCGAAATGAGGACACCTCAGGAAGTGGTACTGGCTGCCGCCCTGCGGCTGCCAGACGGAGCGCAGGCGGTCAGCCTGGGCCACCGTTGGCGAGACGCTTCTGGTGTTTCCTGACCTGCTTTGCCCAGTCCTTCGGATCGGCCGTGCCGGGCACCACCAAGACTCCGCCGGCCACCTGGCCCGCCGCCTGGCCGGCCGCCTTGGCGGTAGAGGCCGCCGCGCCCTTCTCCGCGAACTTCTCCGGCCGCTCGGCCTTCAGGAACATGAGCAGCAGGGTTTCGGAGTAGCGCCGCACCTCGCCGACCTTCTTGCCGTGGTAATAGACCGGCTCCTCGATGCCCTTCATCGCGCGCTGGCGCGCCTCGTGCTCCAGCAGGTCGCTGGCCGCCTCCTCGGCGTCCTGCCAGTCGGCGGCGAAGTCGGCGTCGCGGCTGCGCAGCGCGAAGGCCGCGCGCCGCGCGATGCCGGCCTCCTGCGCGGCCACGGTGACGTTGCGCGTGTCGGCGAGCGTCGCGATGAAGGTCTCGCGCTGCTCCTGCGTGATGGTCTCGGCCTGGGTCATGGCCCTCTCCCCGGATCTGAACGGCGTCCCTCGGACGGCAATAAGCCCGCGCGGCCGGGCCGGCGGGCTGCTCTCCCAAATCTTCGAGTGTGCACTTTATATCCTATTCAATGACCATTGTCAAGAACAATCTGCAACCGCGTCGCTTTCGAACCCCACCCCGCGCCCAGCCCGCCCGGCGCCCGGCCCGCCCGTCAAGCGT
>CAMYMY010000616.1:0-1921 GCA_947259625.1 uncultured Kiloniellales bacterium
TAGATGTCGAGATCGAAATAGGCCAAGGCGACGATCGTCTGCGGATTCTCCCGCAGGTACCTCGCAAGAGTCACCGAGGCGTCACCTTTGACAAGCTCGTACTTCTTCAAATGCGAGATCGGGCTCTCGCTTTCGTGGTAGTCCAATAGCTGCGCGAGATAGGCCTCATAGCCCTGGGTAACGGAATAGCTGCCGTTCGCCGCAATCTGATTGTCCCCGTCATTTTCCGAAATTCCGGCAAAGCCCTCGAAGGTATCGAAGCCAACGATCTTCCGGTTGTGGTTGAAGGGCTCGTACATACCCCTGAACGATTCGAACAGGGCCAGATTTTGTCCCCAGCGGACGCCGAACTCCATGACGACGCCATGAACATCGAGGACCTTCTTATAGAGATCGTGCATCGTTACGATTCTGGACAAGGCTTGCCGGTTCAGGAACAAACCCATGTTCCTCAAGATCTCATCGTCCTGAACCGGCGAGTCCCGGAGCAGACGCAGAAGCGACTTTCGGCCGGCCTCTTCGGTTTCGGTGCTCTTGCTGGGCGCAATCCGAATTTGCCGAGTGCTTGTCATGGGCAAGTTGCCTCCGTCGGGGACGGCGCCGCTTCAACCGATGTGGTCGCGTCCCGCCATCCAAGGCCGCGCGTTCGCGTCCGCCAAACTACCTCATAATTAATTAACCATATCCTACTATTCGGAACCGGTTAGCGACGGACAGTGGTTCGAGCAGATGGCTCATGGCTGAAATGAAGATCGGCGAGCGCCGCGTCGGGCCGGGCTTTCCCTGCTTCGTCATCGCCGAGGCGGGAATCAACCACAACGGCGACCTGGATATGGCGCGCCGGCTGATCGACGTGGCCGCCGATGCGGGCGCCGACGCCGTCAAGTTTCAGACCTTCAAGGCCGAGCTGGTGATATCCGCCGCGGCCCCCAAGGCCGGCTATCAGCTGGAGAACACGGATCCCGGCGAATCCCAGCTGCAGATGGCGAAGAAATGCGAGCTTTCGTTCGACGATTTCTCTGTCCTTCAGGGACATTGCCGCGAGCGCGGCATCGTTTTCCTGTCCACGCCGTTCGACCACGACAGTGTCGATTTCCTGGACCGTGCCGGGGTTCCCGCCATCAAGGTGGCGTCGGGCGAAGTCACGAATTTTCCCCTGTTGCACCGGGTCGCGGTGACCGGAAAGCCGGTGATCTTGTCGACCGGCATGTCTCGTCTGGCGGAAGTCGAGGCGGCCGTGGCGGAGCTTCGCGGCGGCGGGTGCGGCGAACTGGCCGTGCTCCACTGCGTCTCCGACTATCCGGCCGATCCGGCGGACGCCAACCTGCGCGCCATGGCCGCGATGGGCGAGACCCTCGGCGTACCGATGGGATACTCCGACCATACGCTCGGTCTCGCGGTGGCCCTGGCCAGCGTCGCCTTGGGCGCCTGTATCGTGGAAAAGCATTTCACCCTGGACAAGGGCCTGCCCGGCCCCGACCACGTCGCCTCCCTGGACCCCGAGCAGCTGCACGAGCTGGTGCGGGGCATCCGCTGCGTCGAGGCCGCCCTCGGCGACGGCGTCAAGGCGCCCAGCGACGCGGAACTCGGCACCCTTGCGGTGGCCCGCCGGAGCATGTTCCTGACCCGGGACGTGGCCGCCGGCCGGCCGGTCGAGCCCGAGACCCTCGTCGCGCTGCGGCCGGCCGGCGGCGTTTCGCCCGACGAGCTGGCGCAGGTTAGGGGCCGCAAGGCGGCGCGCGGCCTGAAGGCCGGCGACATGCTGAATTGGCAAGACCTCGCATGAGACGGATCTGCGTCGTCACCGTCGCCCGCTCGGACTACGGCATCCTCCGGCCGTTGCTGCGGCGGATCGACGAGACGCCCGACCTGGAGCTGTCGCTGGTGGCCGCCGGAATGCATCTGGCGCCGGAGTTCGGCA
>CAMYMY010000616.1:1928-2537 GCA_947259625.1 uncultured Kiloniellales bacterium
CGGCAACACCATCGACGAGATCCGCAGCGACGGCTTCGAGATCGCGCTCACCGTCGACCTCTCGCTGGCCTCCGACCGGCCGGGCAGCATCGCCCGTTCGATGGGCCTGGGCACGATCGGTTTCGCCCAGGCTTACGAACAGCTCCGGCCGGAGGTTCTGGTGGTCCTCGGGGACCGCTTCGAGATGCAGGCCGCCGCGCTGGCCGCGGTGCCGTTCCTGATCCCAATCGCGCACATCGCGGGCGGCGCGCTCAGCGGCGGCGCGATCGACGACGCCTTCCGCCACGCGATCACGAAGTTGAGCAACCTGCACTTCGTCGAAACCGAGCCCTACGCCCGGCGGGTCATCCAGATGGGCGAGGAGCCCTGGCGCGTGCACATGACAGGAGCCCTGGGGCTGGACAACCTGGGCGAGATCCAGCCGATGCCCCTCGACGAGCTCAATCACCGCTTCGATCTCGGGCTTTCGGCCGATAACCCGCCGCTGCTCGTCACCTTCCACCCGGTGACGCGCGAATACACCGAGACCAGGCGCTATATGGAGGCCCTCCTGGCGGCGCTCGCGGACTGCGGTCGTCCGCTCGTGTTCACCTATCCGAATGCCGACAC
>CAMYMY010000617.1 GCA_947259625.1 uncultured Kiloniellales bacterium
TCAACACGCTCAACGGGTGGTCTGTTCTCTGCTGGACCCAGACGAGAACGGTGTCCTTCGAACGTTGTTCAAGGGGTCTTCGCGTTTCGGCCAAGCCGCGGCCGGCGCAGTTGCCCCCTGGGCCGAGAACGGCGGGGCCGAATGGCGGTTCCAGTGTGCAGACGACGAGCGAACGCCAAGAGAGAGGAAGATCGATCATGACAAGCGGGAAATTGCAGCAACTTTTCATAGCAAGCGTCGGACTGCTGTGCTGGATTCTCCCCGGCCAAGCCGAAGCTGGTGCGACCTGTACCCGGACGCTGACCGCCAATGTCGTCGCGCTCGACCAGGTCTTCTTCTACAACCGGCTTGGCGCGGTCAATCCGGGCGGCATGATCTATGCGCTCAGGCGCGACGTGGTCGACCTGAGCGGTACACCGCTGACCAAGGGCGGCGCCGCGACGCCCGGCGCGGTCATGCTGCGCGCCGACAAACGGCCGCGGCCGCTGGTGCTGCGTGCGAACGTCGGCGACTGTCTCAAGATCAATTTCCAGAACCTCCTCGCCCCGAGCCCGGTAGACGCCGAGCAGCCCGCGACGCGCACCGCCTCGGTGCACGTGATCGGCGCCCAGCTGGTCAATGACATCGCCGACGACGGCTCCAACGTCGGGACGAACCCGAGCAGCCTGGTCGCGCCCGGCGGCAGCCACAGCTATACGCTCACTTTCGGGCGCGAGGGCACCCACCTGATGTACAGCGCTGCCGCGCAGACCGGCGGAGAGGGCAACGGCGGCTCACTCGCCATGGGCCTGTTCGGCGCGGTCAATGTCGAACCGGCCGGCGCGGAGTACTACCGCAGCCAGGTGACCGCCGCGGAGCTGCGGGTGGCGGGCCTCGGCACGGCCCCCTCGGGCCACCCGATCTTCGACTACAACGCGCGCTATCCGTTCGTCGAGCCGTGGCTCGGCCAGGGCAAGTCCGGTCTGCCGATCCTGAACATGCTGAACGGCAACGAGATCGTCCATTCCGACATCAACGCCATCATCACCGGGCCGAACCGCGGCAACTTCCCGGCCGGGACCTATCCGCCCAACCGGGTCAACGCGCCCAACACCGTTGCCGCCGCCGGGCCGCAGGCGCCCGGGGCTGATCTTCCACGACGAGATCTTCGCGATCCAGTTCCGCGACGACCTTTACGAGGATCCCGTGCTCGGCCACACCCTGCACAGCGTGCGCGACGGCTTCGCGATCAACTACGGCACCGGTGGCATCGGCTCCGAGATCCTGGCCAACCGCCTGGGCGTCGGCCCCATGGCGGACTGCAACGAGTGCAAGTACGAAGAGTTCTTCCTGACCTCCTGGGCCGTGGGCGACCCGGCCATCGTTGTCGACGTGCCGGCCAGCGCCAACTTCGACGCCGCCGGCAATCCCAGGGCGCAGCCCGCCGTGGCAACCAAGGCGCTCTACCCCGACGACCCCTCCAACGTGCACCACAGCTATATCGGCGACCACGTCAAGTTCCGTAACCTGCACGCCGGCCCCAAGGAGCACCACATCTTCCACCTGCACGCCCACCAGTGGCTGTTCACCCCGGACAGCGACGAGTCGGCCTATCTGGACAGCCAGGCGATCGGGCCGGGCAGCGCCTATACCTACGAGATCACCTACAACGGCTCCGGCAACCGCAACCAGGTCGTCGGCGACGCCATCTTCCACTGCCACTTCTACCCGCACTTCGCCCAGGGCATGTGGGAGCTGTGGCGCAACCACGACGTTTTCGAGGCCGGCACGGCGCTCGACGCCGAGGGCCGACCAAGGCCCGGGTCGCGGGCCCTGCCCGACGGCGAGATCGCGGCCGGCACACCGATCCCGGCGCTGGTCCCGCTGCCGACCCTGGCCATGGCGCCGATGCCCGGGCCGGTCACGGTGGTGGCCGATGCCGACGGGCGCGGTTCGCAGATCGAGCTGCCGCCGCCCGCCGTCGATCCGGACCTGAGCCTGATCGACGTCGCCCAGAACCCGGGCTATCCCTTCTATATTCCCGGCCTGACCGGTCATCGCCCGCCGCACCCGCCGCTCGACACAATCGACGACGGCGGCCTGCCGCGCCACGTCGTGTTGAACGGCCAGGCGACCTTCCCGCCGATCAACCGGCTTGATTTCCACAAGGACAACGTCCTGTTGCAGGCGCGGGAGCTGCCCGAGACCGGCACCCCGGCCGAGCGCGTGGCCATGGCCTTCCACGCCCGGCGCACCCATGACAGCCTCACACCCGAGGGCAGCCCGCTCGCCTTCGTGACCAATGGGCTGGCGCCGGTGGCGGGCGCGCCCTATGCCGACCCCTGCATCGACGACAACGGCAACGCCGTGGGCAACCGCCGGCTCTACAAGGCGGCGGGCATCGAGCTCGACATCGTCCTCAACAAGGTCGGCGACCACTTCCCGCAGTCGCGCATCTTCACCCTATGGGGCGACGTCGGCCCGACCCTGTCCGGGCAGCGGGCGCCCGAGCCACTGTTCTTCCGCGCCAACACCAACGACTGCATCGAATACCAGCTGGCGAACCTGATTCCCCACGAGTACCAGTTGGACGACTTCCAGGTCCTGACCCCGACCGACGTGATCGGCCAGCATATCCACCTGGTCAAGTTCGACGTCACTTCCTCGGACGGCTCGGGCAACGGCTGGAACTACGAGGACGGCTCCTTCGCGCCGGGCGAGGTGATCGAGCGCATCGACGCCATCAACCTGGCCGGCGGCATCATCGAGCCCGGCGGGCAGCGCACCACGCTGCTGGCCGAGCCGCACCCCGTCTTCGGCATCATCGGCGCCCAGACCACGGTGCAGCGCTGGTTCGCCGACGACGTGCTCAACAATGCCGGCCAGGACCGCACCCTGCGCACGGTCTTCACCCACGACCACTTCGGACCCTCGACCCACCAGCAGGCCGGGCTCTACGCCGGCCTGGTGATCGAGCCGGAGGGCT
>CAMYMY010000618.1 GCA_947259625.1 uncultured Kiloniellales bacterium
TCATGAAGGATCTTCTGCCAAGTCACGTAGTCGTCCTTGCCCAGCCGCAGCCCGAGCTCGACCTTGCGCTTGATCTCCGGCGGCAGCTTCGCCTCGACGAAGGCGCGAACCTCGCCCCGAAAGGCGGCCTCCGCCTCGCTCAATTTCAGCTCCATGGCTCCTCACACGCGCGTCCGGCCGAACACGGGGCTTTTGCAGGCGGGGCCGGCCGCGCTAACGTTGGCGTTCCACCCCACCATCGAGGCCAGACCCATGATAGACAATAGCCTGTTCGACCTGTCCGGCAAGGTCGCGGTCGTCACCGGCGCGACCAAGGGCATCGGCAAGGCGATCGCCGAGGCCCTGGCCGCCTTCGGCGCCCGCGTCGTCATATCGAGCCGCAAGGAAGCGATGTGCGAAGCAGTCGCCGAAGAGATAAACGACGCCGGCGGCGAGGCCATCGGAGTGCCGTGCAACATCTCCGACACGGCCCAGCTGCGTCATCTGGTCGACCGGGCCCTGGACCACTGGGAGCAGATCGACGTGCTGGTCTGCAACGCCGCGGTCAATCCGCATTTCGGGCCGCTCGCGGAGATCCCAGAGGAGGCCTACGACAAGATCATGGACACTAATGTCAAGAGCAACCTCTGGCTCTGCAACATGGTGATCCCGCAGATGGCCGAGCGGAAGGACGGCGCGGTCATCATCGTCTCCAGCATCGGCGGGCTGAAGGGCAAGCTGGGCGCCTATGCGCTCTCCAAGGCCGCCGACATGCAGCTCGCGCGCAACCTGGCGGTCGAATGGGGGCGCGCCAACGTGCGCGTCAACTGCATCGCGCCCGGCCTGGTGCGCACCGACATGGCCCGCGCGCTCTGGGAGGACGACCACGCCTATGCCCAAGCCATGGAGTCCTATCCCCTGGGGCGCATCGGCGAGCCCGAGGACATCGCCGGCGCCGCCGTTTTCCTGGCCTCGCGCGCCGGCGCCTGGGTCACCGGCCAGAGTCTCGTCATAGACGGCGGTGTGACGATCATGAGCGGGCGCTATACGTGAAGGCTCGGCAGATCGACTAAACGCCCGCCAGCGTCGCCGCCTTGTCGATCAGCGCGGCGATGCGCTCGCCGAAGGCCGCGAAGCGCCGGTCCCGGGTCTGGCCGCGCAGAAAGCGGATGTAGATCTGCTGCAGCACCACAGCGATCTTGAACACGCCGAAGACGTGGTACCAGTGCACCGCGCCGCAGTCGAAGCCGGTGGCGCGCGCGTAGCGCTCGGCCGCCGCCTCGCGGGTCGGGAAGCCCTGGTGCCAGGTCGGCATGGACGCGCCCAGGATCCAGGCCGGGTCGTCGCCCGCCTCGCCCCAGAAGGTGAGCAGGTAGCCCAGGTCCATGAGCGGGTCGCCGCGCGTGCACATGTCCCAGTCGAAGACAGCGACGGCCCGGGCCGGGTCCTCGGCGCCGACCATCATGTTGTCGAGCTTGTAGTCGTTGTGCAGCAGCGAGATGGTCTTGGAGGCCGGCAGCGCGTCCTCGAGCCAGGCGACGACCGCGTCCATGCGCGCCACGTCCTCCTGCTTGGCCGCATGCCAGCGCCGGGTCCAGCCGTCGAGCTGTCGGCGGACGAAGCCCTCGGGCCGGCCGAGGTCGCCGAGGCCGGCGGCCCCGGAGTCGACCCGGTGCAGCGCCGCCAGGACGTCGACCATCATCTCGCCGATGCGCCGGTTGAGGGCCGGATCGCCCTTGATCTCCTCCGGCAGGTCGGTGCGTATCACGATGCCCTGGCGGCGTTCCATGACGTGGAACGGGGCGCCGAGGATCGCCGGATCGTCGCACAACAGGTAGCTGTGGGGCGCGAGCGGAAAGACGCGCGAGAGCGCCGCCAGCACGCGGTGCTCGCGCGCCATGTCGTGCGAGCTGGGCGCGACCGGGCCCAGCGGCGGCCGGCGCAGCACGTACTCCGTCTCGCCGAAGCCGAGCAGATAGGTCAGGTTCGCGTGGCCGCCGCCGAACTGCCGCAGCTCCAGGGGGCCCTCGGCCCCGGGCAGACGCTCGCGCAGATAGGGCTCAAGTCGCGTCAGGTTCAGACGTTCGTCGCTCCGAACGTCGATCAGCTCCGGGTCGTCGGCCATGGTACCCGGCCTCAGGCCACCTCGAACAGGCCCGCCGCCCCCTGGCCGCCGCCGATGCACATGGTGACGACCACGTGGCGGGCGCCGCGGCGCTTGCCCTCGATCAGGGCGTGGCCGACGAGGCGCGCGCCGCTCATGCCGTAGGGGTGGCCGATCGAGATGGAGCCGCCGTCCACGTTGAGCGTCTCCATGGGGATGCCGAGCCGGTCGCGGCAGTAGACGACCTGGACGGCGAAGGCCTCGTTCAGCTCCCAGAGGTCGATGTCGGCCATCTTCAGGCCCGCCCGCTCGAGCAGGCGCGGCACGGCGAAGACCGGGCCGATGCCCATCTCGTC
>CAMYMY010000619.1 GCA_947259625.1 uncultured Kiloniellales bacterium
CCATGTCGCGGGCGCCGTTGGTGACCATGAACCCGAGGCGGAAGGCGACGCCCGTCGTATTGATGACGCCGACCACGATGCCGACGGCGGCGCAGGCGGCGCCGACCGCGAGGGCGTACTGCACGCCGACATGGAAGCTGTCGAACAGTTTCCGGAAGTCCTGGCGTTCGCGCTTGTGCAGCAGGCTGAGTACGACGCCGGCCGCGAGCAGGCCGGCCAGGACGGGCGAGAAGCCGCCGTCCGACGCCTTCCACAGGATGAAGGTCATCAACCCGGCCGGCACGATCAGCGTCAGCGGCTTTTGAAACGAGGTGAAGCCGACGACGATGCAGAACATCAGCCCCATGAAGGCGGCCATGTTCGGAGAATAGCCGCTGAACAGAACGATCAGCAGCGCCAAGAGCGGCAGCACCGTGTGCCAGCCCTCGCGCCAGATCTGGAGGAACTTGGGCAGCTGGTCCTTCGGATAGCCCTTGAGGCCGAGCCGCTTGGCCGTGAAATGCACGATCGACATGACGGCGACGTAATGCATGGCGGCCGGCACCACGGCGGCGATGACGATGGTGGTGTAGGGCACCTCGAGGAACTCGGCCATCAGGAACGACGCCGCGCCCATGATCGGCGGCGTGATCTGTCCCCCGGCGCTGGACGCGGCCTCGACGCCGCCGGCGAAGTGGCCGGGATAGCCGAGGCGCTTCATGTTGGGGATGGTCAGCGAGCCCGTGGAGACGGTGTTGGCGATCGACGAGCCGGAGATGGTGCCGAAGAACGCCGAGGAGACGACGCTGACCTTGGCCGGGCCGCCGGTGTACCTGCCGGCCAGCACCATGGCGTTGTCGACGAAGAACTGGCCGAGCCCCATGCGCTGGGCGACGACGCCGAACACCACGAAGTGGAAGACCACGGTCGAGACGACCCACAGGGTCACCCCGAAGATTCCCTCCTGCGGGAAGTACATGTTGTTGATGAACTGCCGCCAGTCGACGCCCGGATGCTTGAGGATCTGGAACGGCATGTGGGGCCCCAGCAGGGCATAGGCGACGAACACCAGGATGATCATCGGCAGGACGAAACCGAGCGACCGGCGCGTGATCTCGAGCACCAGGACGACGAGCGCCGTGCCGAGGACGATATCGGGCGTCGACGGATCGCCCTGGCGCAGCGCCTGCTCCGGGATCTCATAGCCGAAGACGCTCAGCCCCTGCCACGAGACCGCCAGAAAGAGCGCCGCCGCGACGCCGACGGCGGCGAAGGCCCAATCGTAGACCGGGACGTTGCCCCAGCGCCACCACGTGCTTTTCCGGTATTCGAGCAGGCTCTGGGTGCGAAACAGCGGGAATCCGGCGAAGATCATGACGAACAGGCCGGTGAGGTGGATCCCCATGTGCTCGTGTTCGACCGGCGTCCCGAAGCCCGCGGTCCAGATATGATAGAGGGCGAAGGCGATGGCGACGTAATAAAGGATCCGCTTAAGCACCGCGCCGTTGTCGCGGGTGACGAGGGCCGAGTCGTATTGCTTCTCGAGCTCTTCGGCGGCTTCGATATCGAGTGTGCCGGATGGGTGCTCGATCATTCAAACTCCTCCTTTGGCCCCCGCCCGGGCCGGCGCGATGGCCGCCCCATGGCGCCGCGGGTGACGGATCTGCGCTTCCGCCACGCCTAAACGAAAGGCTCCCGGCGCGAGAGGCCCCCGGCCGGCAGAGCTTGGCGGAACGCCGCCTCCGCCCGCCGGCCGGAAGGCCTCGCTCGGGGAGAAACCCCTTACTTCAGAACGCCCACTTCCTTGTAGAACTTCTCGGCGCCCGGGTGCAGCGGCACGTCGGTGTCGAGCAGCTTGCGCGTGGTCTTGTTCCACAGCGCCTTGGTAACCTGGTAGATCAGCTCTTCCGGCTGGTCGATGCTGGTCACCAGGGTGCCGTTCACGGCCAGCGTGTTGACGTCGTACTTGACGCCCTGATAGGTGCCCATCTTGATGGTCGAGGGCACGTAGTAGGGCACCGCCTTGTTCGACGCCTTCACCTCGGCATCCGAGAACGAGTAGAGATCCATGCCCTTGGTGTTGTCGAGCTGGATCATCGCGGCGACCGGCGTGCCGGCGGCGTAGAAATAGGCGTCCAGCTGACCGTCGGCGATGCGCTCAGCGCTCTGCGAGTTGTTGAGCTCGGCCTCGTCGATGTTGTCGCGGGTGATGCCTTGCGCGGCGAGCATGAGCTCGACGGCGATCTGGGTGCCGGAACCGGCCTGGGCGATGCCGACCCGCTTGCCTTTCAGGTCCTTGAGCGAGCCCAGCTTCTTGCCCTTCGGCAGCACCAGGTGCAGGTCCTCCGGAAACAGGTTGGCGATGACCCGGAGCTTCGGCTTTTGCTTGCCCTCGAACTTGGCCGTGCCGTGATAGGCGAAGTAGAGCGTCGCCGCGCCGGTCAGGCCGGCCTCCATCTGGCCGGCGTTGATGGCCGTGACGTTGTGCGCCGACGCGTTGGTCGATTGGGCGATGGCGACCAGGCCCGGCACGCCGCAGTTGCCGCCCTTGTCGCAGGGCCGCGAGCCCGGCGGGTTGGAGATCGCGTTGGCGATCAGGCCGCCGATCGGGAAATAGGTGCCCCCGGCGCTGCCCGTGCCGATGCGGAAGAATATCATCTCCTGGGCCTGCGCGGCGGCGCCCATCACCGTCAGACCGGCAACCGCGGCGGCCAGGAGCTTGAGATTGAGCTTCATCGTAACCCTCCTTCTTGCTTGGTGGTATATGTTCCAAAACGTCCCCACGACCGCGGCAGCCTTCGCGGCACGGGCCCGTCTCTCGACGCTTCGAGAGCGGCTTTCCGAATTTCGTAGAGGCACCCCCCGGCGACGGGCGTCTCGTCGCTGACCCGGGCTCCCGCCAAGTGGGGTCCGCCCGCAGGCTGTTGGTCGCATCAAACCCGCCTCCC
>CAMYMY010000620.1 GCA_947259625.1 uncultured Kiloniellales bacterium
ACAAGGACGAGGACAACATGCGCCGCATCTGGGGCGAGATCACCAAGTTCGCGGTCGAGCACAAGCCCTGGATCAAGCAGTTCTGGAACGACCACAACAGCCAGAAGAGCGGCTACATGCAGAACGGCGTCGTCATCGGCCAAACCTGGGACGGACCGGCGATGGAGCTCAAGAAAGAGGGCAAGCCGGTGACCTACATGGCGCCGCAGGAAGGCGCCTTCACCTGGCTCGACGGCCTGGCGATTCCGACCGGCGCCAGGAACATGGATGCCATCTACGAATTCCTGAAAGTCATGTTCGTGCCGGAAGTCGGCGGCATGCTGGGCAACGAAACCGGCTACAACCCGGTCGCCATCGGGTCCTCCGACCACCTCAACGCCGCGTCCAAGCAGGCCTTCCAGGAAGCCTATCCGGGCGATGCGCTCGACAGGCTCTGGTGGTGGCCGGCCACGCCGGTCTGGTACGCCGCCGCGCGTGCCGAGTTCCGCGACAAGTTCGTCGCGGCCTGACCCGGCAGTCTTTCTTGCATGCCGGCGCCTCGGTCCTCAGGGTCGGGGCGCCGCCGCGGGATATTTCGGAGGGCCGGTCATCATCTAGGCGCTAGGGGACAGAGGAGCGGGGCAAGGGACAGATGAGCGCGGACGTCGAACTCGACCACGTAACGATCCGCTTCGGCGATTTCACGGCGGTCAACGATGCCAACCTGCGAATCGAGGAAGGGGAGTTCTTCAGCTTTCTCGGCCCCTCCGGCTGCGGCAAGACGACGATCCTGCGGGCGGTTTCCGGGTTCCTGGACCCGTCGGAGGGCGAGGTCCGCATCGGCGGCAAGAACATGTGGGGCATCGGTCCCAACAAACGGCCGACCGCGCTGATCTTTCAGAACCTCGCCCTGTTTCCGCTCATGTCGGTGGCGGACAACATCGCCTTCGGGCTCGAGGTCCGCGGCGTGAGCAAGTTCGAACGCCGCAAGCGGGCCGACGAGCTGCTCAGCCTCATCGCGCTGTCCGATCAGGGCGAGAAGCTGGTCACGGCGCTGTCCGGCGGACAGCGCCAGCGCGTCGCGATTGCCCGGGCCTTGGCCGTCGAACCGGAAGTCCTGCTGCTCGACGAGCCGCTTTCGGCCCTCGACCTGAAGCTGCGCCAGCACATGCGCACCGAGCTGAGGGCGATACAGCAGAGGGTCGGGATCACCTTCATCTACATCACCCACGACCAGGGCGAGGCGCTCACCATGTCGGACCGCGTCGCGGTCATGAGCGCCGGCGTGGTCCAGCAGATCGACAACGGGACCACGATCTACAACGACCCCGCGACGGCCTTCGTCGCCTCGTTCGTCGGCGAGAACAACCCATTCTCCGGCAAAGTGACCACTGCCGACAACGGTTTCGCCGTGATCGACAGCAAGTTCGGGCCACTGCGCGGCCGGAACAACCAGGGTCTCAAGGAAGGCGACGACGCCATCCTCTTCATCCGGCCGGAGGCCCTGGTGCTGGCGAACGGCAAGGCGCAATCGGAGAACGTCGTCGAAGCCGTCGTGGTCAACGAGGAGTTCGAAGGCCAGTTCGTCAAGATCTATCTCAAGGGCGAAGGCCCCAAGAACATCGGCCTGTCGGTCATCAACGACGCCAGCACGAAGCTGCCGGAGGAAGGGCAGACGACGCGCATCGTCTTCGATCCCGAGCGGGCCGTCGTGCTGCCGGTCGGAGAGATGGCCGATGAGTGAGTTCGTCGGCATCTTCCTGGCGGTCCTGCTGGCGATCCTGATCGCGCCGCACGTCCAGAAGCATGCCGATACCATATGGTCCGAACGAGATCGGCGGACCAAAGGACGTCTATACCCTCGAGAACTACCGCTATCTGCTCCTCGGCCGCGCGGACGACGTGGAGCTGATGAACTGGCTGCACCTGAAGGTCTTCGGCCGGACGATCCTGGTCAGCGTGCTGATCACCCTGCTCGATTTCGCCCTCTGCTATCCGATCGCCTACTACATGGCACAGGTGGCCAAGGGCGGTAAGGCCCGGCTTCTCGTGCTCTGTCTGATCCTGCCCTTCTGGGTCAACGAGATCCTCCGCGCGTTCGCCTTCCGCATTCTGTTCGGCACCGGCGGCGTCATGAACGTGCTGCTCGTCGGAATGGGGGTCGTCGACGAGCCGATCGACTTCCTCAAGGCGGATGTCGGGCTCTATGCCGGCCTCAGCTACGCCTACATTCTCTTGATGATCTTCCCGATCTACAACGCGGTGGAAAGCCTCGATCACAATCAGGTCGAGGCGGCGCGCGACCTCGGCTCGCCCTGGTGGCGCATCCACTACCGGGTGGTCATGCCGCACGCCAAGCCGGGCATCGCCTCGGGCTGTACCATGGTCTTCATGCTCTGCGCCGGCGCGCTCGCCGCGCCGCAGATCCTCGGCGGGCCGTCGAGCCTCTGGTTCACCCAGATCATCTATCAGTGGTTCAACACCGGCGGCGACTGGCCGCGCGGCTCGGCCTACGCCTTCGTCCTGCTGTTGATTTGCATCGTCTTCGTGATGGTGGTCATGCGGTTCTTCAAGGTCAGGTTCGGGGAGATCGCGAAATGACCTCGAAATCCGTCATGAAAATAATGGTGGGCTTCTACGTCGTCCTGTTCTTCGGCTACCTCTTCGGGCCCTTGCTCTTGATGGGGGCCTCCGCCTTCAACACCAGCACCTTTCCGCAGGTCGCGCCCTGGGAGGGCTTCACCGTCAAGTGGTTCGGCGCATTGCTCGCGAACAGCGCCATGGTCGAGGGCTTCTGGAACAGTATCTGGATCGGACTGGGCGTCATCTGCCTGGCGGTGCCGATCAGTCTGGCTGCGGCCCTCATGATGACGCAGGTTTACGAGCGTGTTCGACCGTTCTATTACACCATCGTGGTCTCACCGGTGCTCATACCCGGTGTGATCCTTGGACTTTCCACCGTTGTGTTCTGGGACAAGATCGGGGCGATGGTGGAGGCAGACTTCGATACCTCCTGGTTTTATGACGGAATGTTTCTAACGATCATCGGGCAATCGACCTTCATTTCCGCCTACTGCATGCTGATCTTCCTGGCCCGGCTGCAGCGCTTCGACCGCAATCTGGAGGAGGCCGCCCTCGACCTGGGGGCCACCAATGTCCAGGTGTTCTGGAAGATCCTGATCCCCTTCCTGAGGCCGGCGATCTTCTCCGCAGCCGTCCTGGCGTTCCTGACCTCGTTCGAGAACTACAACACCACGGTCTTTACCATTGGGTCGGATAGCACCTTGACGACGGTCCTGTCCGGCCAGATCCGCTTGGGCACGAAACCCGACGTCAGCGCGCTTGCGGTCATCATCGTCGCAATCACCCTCGTCGGCGCGACCGTTCACGAGGTCATCCGCCGGCGCGAGATGGCCAGGGAAGAAGCGGCGCGTGAGGCGGCGAGGCGGGCCGAAATGGCGATAGACATGAAACTTGCCGCGACGCCGGCGGCGGCGTCCTAGCGCTCCGCAGCAAGGAGCCGACACAGCGGTAATGCGACGCTGGAGGAAATCTGGGTATGCCTCTGAAACCAAGCGTTT
>CAMYMY010000621.1 GCA_947259625.1 uncultured Kiloniellales bacterium
CCGTCTGGTCTGTCATGGCGCTGTTGCTCCTCGCCCTACGGGCTACCGGGGTTTGCATTGTTTCCGCTCACCAACTAGATAAACCTTCCCAATACTGGAAGGTCAAGAGGGCCTCCATCCGAAGCCTGGCAGCAGCGGCAAATCCGGCCCGCCGAGTTTCTTCCGTCGCCGTGGCCAAGCTGATATAACGAAGGGACGAAAGCTAAACGAAACTCGAAAGATCGTCGCCCAAGCAATTGATATGTTTCTATTGATCGATAACTACGACAGCTTCACCTACAACCTGTTCCACTTCCTGGGCGAGCTGGGGGCGGAGGTCGAGGTCAAGCGCAACGACGCCGTCGCGGTGGGCGATGCCCTTGCCCTTGCCCCTGAGGGTCTGGTGCTCTCGCCCGGCCCCTGCGATCCGGCCAAGGCGGGGATCTGCCTCGAGCTGGTCGCCGCGGCGGCAGGAAGACTGCCGATCCTCGGCGTCTGCCTGGGCCATCAGGCGGTCGGCCAGGCCTTCGGCGGCCGCGTGGTGCGCGCCGAGGCGCCGATGCACGGCAAGCTGAGCAAGATCGCCCACGACGGCGCGGGGGTCTTCGAGGGCCTGCCCAGTCCTTTCGAGGCGACGCGCTATCACTCCCTGGTGGTCGAGCGCGACAGCCTGCCGAACTGCCTGGAGGTCTCGGCGGAGACGGACGACGGCGTGATCATGGGGGTCAGGCACCGGGAGCTGCCGATCCACGGCGTGCAGTTCCATCCGGAGAGCATCGCCTCGGAGCACGGCCACGCCCTGTTGCGCAACTTCCTGGCCATCGCCGGGCACAACGGCTAGGGAAGGGCGACCATGGCCGGGGACATGACCGATCTCAAGCAGCTGCTCGCCATCGCGGCGACAGGCCAGGCGCTGACCGAGGACCGCGGCGAGACCGTGGCCGAGATCACCGGCGCGGTGCGCGCCATGCGCGCCAAGATGCTGACCATCGAGGCGCCCGAGGGCGCGATCGACGTCTGCGGCACCGGCGGCGACGCCACGGGCACCTACAACATCTCGACCGGCAGCCAGTTCGTGCTGGCCGGCTGCGGCGTGCCGGTCGCTAAGCACGGCAATCGTGCGCTCTCGTCCAAGAGCGGCGCCGCCGACGTGCTGACAGCCCTCGGCGTCAACATCGACGCGGACATGAGCCTGGTGCAGAAAGCGCTCTTGGAAGCCGGCACCTGTTTTCTGATGGCGCCGCGCCACCACAGCGCCATGCGCCATGTCGGGCCGACCCGGGTCGAGCTCGGCACCCGGACGCTCTTCAACTTCATGGGCCCCCTGTCGAGCCCGGCCCGGGTCAAGCGCCAGGTCGTCGGCGTCTTCTCGGCCGACTGGGTCGTGCCGCTCGCCGAGGTGCTGAAGGGCCTGGGCCACGAGCGCGCCTGGGTGATGCACGGCGCCGACGGCATGGACGAGCTCTCGACCACCGGCCCCTCGACCGTCGCCGAGCTGAAGGACGGCGCGGTGCGCAGCTTCGAGGTGACGCCGGAAGAGGCCGGCCTGCCGCGCGCCAGGCTCGAGGACCTGAAGGGCGGCGACGGCGAGCAGAACGCCCGGGTGCTGCGCGCCATGCTGGGCGGCGAGCACGGCCCGTTCAGGGACGCGGTGCTGCTCGGCAGCGCGGCCGGCCTGATCGTCGCCGGCAAGGCCGAGACCCTGAAGCAGGGCGTCGCCCTGGCCGCCGACTCGGTCGACGGCGGCCGGGCCATGAAGGCGCTCGAAGGGCTGATCGCGATCACCAACGAACGGGTGCCCGCGTGAGCGATATCCTGAAACGCATCTGCGCCGACAAGCTGACCGTGGTCAAGGCGCGCAAGGCCGCCCGGCCGCTGGCCGAGCAGGAGAAGCGGGCCGCCGCCGCGCCGCCGCCGCGCGGCTTTCACCGGCGCCTGGCCGAGCGCGCCGCCGAGGGCGGCTACGGCCTGATCTGCGAGATCAAGAGGGCGTCGCCCAGCAAGGGCCTGATCCGCGCCGACTTCGACCCGCCGGCCCTTGCCCGGGCCTACGCGGATGGCGGGGCGACCTGCCTCTCGGTGCTGACCGACGAGCTCTATTTCCAGGGCCGGGACAGCTACCTCGAGGCCGCACGGGCGGCGGTCGAGCTGCCGGTGCTGCGCAAGGACTTCATGCTGGAGCCCTACCAGATCGTCGAGTCGCGGGCGCTGGGCGCCGACTGCGTACTGCTGATCATGGCGGCGCTCGTCGATACCGAGGCCGCCGAGCTGGAGCAGCTCGCCCTGGAGCTGGGCATGGACGTGCTGATCGAGGTGCACGACGAGGCCGAGCTGGAGCGCGCGCTGGCCTTGACCTCGCCGCTGATCGGCATCAACAACCGCGATCTGAAGACCCTCGAGGTCGACCTGGCGACGAGCGAGCGCCTGGCGCCGCGGGTCCCGGC
>CAMYMY010000622.1 GCA_947259625.1 uncultured Kiloniellales bacterium
GCTCCTGTTCGCCGATCTGGAGCGAGACGACGCGGCCGCCCGCGTCATAAGAGCCAAGGCCGACGTGAGCGACCGGACCCAGGTGCGGCGGATGTTCGACCAGACCGTCGGGAGGTTCGGCAAGGTCGACATCCTGATCAACTGCGCCGGATTCAACCGGGACGCACCCTTCCTGGAACTGACCGACGAGGGCTGGGACAGCGTGGTTGCGGTGCATCTCAAGGGCACGTTCATTTGTTGCCAAGAGTTCGTTTTTCATAACCCGGACGGGCCTGGACATATCATAAACTTGGGGGCGACCTGCGGGCTCCAGGGGCGGAACAACGGCGCGAACTTCTGCAGCGCCAAGGGCGGTGTTCTGGCCCTGACCAAGTGCCTGGCCCGGGAGTTGGCGCCGCGGATCCTGGTTAACTGCCTCATTCCGGGGTCCATCGACACGCCGGAAGTGCGCGAGCGCTATCGTATCGACACGCCCGAAGGCCTGGAGGCGGTTGTCAGCCATATTCCCATGGGGCGGATCGGCGCGTTGCAGGACATCACCCATATGGTGGACGCCATCCTGGGCGCCCGCTTCACGACCGGTGTGAACTTCTACGTCAACGGCGGCGATTTCATGACGTGAGATGATCTTTGACACCGCTTCCATCCAGTCGCCAGATAGATCGGCCGAGGCCGAGGGAGGATGCATGAGTCGGGATCAAGCAACACAGTCGGGCGGTTGTCTGTGCGGGGCGGTTCGCTATGAGGTGCACGGCCCCCTGCGCGACGTCATCAATTGCCACTGCACCATGTGCCAGCGTCTTCACGGCGCCTTTGGTGCCCACTCCAAGGCCAGGAAAGCGAACATTGCGATCCTCCAGGACAAAGGCCTGAAGTGGTACGCCACCTCCGGCAGGGCGCGGCGTGGATTTTGCTGCGAATGCGGGTCCAACCTGTTTTGGGAGGCTGTCGGACAGGACGCCACGGGGATCGTCGCCGGCACGCACATCTTCATCGGAGAGAAATGCGACTTCTACGATCTGTCCGACGACCTTCCCAAATTCGATGCTTCGTCCGACGGGGCTTTCGAGGGCGACCACCTCTGAAGGCATGAAGATGGGCCGCGGTGACGTGATTCACGGCATCTGCGGCGGTGTCGAGCAGCTCGATCTCACGGTGATCCGCCTCACCCGTTTTCCAGGACCAACGCGCTCACGGAGCACACACGCGGGCGGGTTAGCGCGAAGAGCAGGCATTCGACCACCTCGCGGTTGGTCATGGTCGCGCCCGCGGGCCGGCTTGGCGTTTCCTGCCAGGCGGGATCGAGCGGCGAGATGTCGTCGAAGTCCGGCGGATAGATCGCCAGCACGCGGATGCCCTCGGCCTTGAGTTCGCGCCGCAGAACTTCGCCGAAGCCGGACTGGCCGTGCTTGGCGGCGTGGAAGGCCGCCGAGGCCTCGCCACGGTAGGCGCCGGGCAGGCCGGCCAGTGACACGACGTTGACCACGTCGGCGGCATCCGAGCGCCGCAGGCCGGGCAGCAGGCCCTTGGTCATGAGGATCGTGCCGGTCACGGTCGAGGCGACCGCCTGCACGATGTCCTCGGTCGCCGCCGCCGCCAGGGTGCCGGGCAGCCAGAAGGCCGCGTTGTTGACCAGCACGTCGACGCTGTCGTCCTGCTCGAGCACGGCCCGGCAAGCTGCTTCAATTGCGGCGGGATTGGACATGTCCAGCAGGTGCGTTTCACTGGTCTTGCCGGTTCGGTCCCGGATCACCGCACGCGTCCGCTCGAGACCCTCGACGCTGCGGGCGCAGAGCACGAGGTCCGCCCCCAGGTCCGCAAGACAGATCGCAAGCGCCTGGCCGAGTCCGCGCGCGGCGCCGGTGACGACGACCCGCCGTTGTGCGAAGGCCGCCTCAGCCATCGCCCGGCTCCCGCGTGTGCCGCGTCTCCTTCACCGCCCCCCGGCCTTCTCCAGCACCGCGTGGAGCAGCACCTCGCAGCCGGCGGCGAGGTCTTCGGGGGTCGCGTTCTCGATCTCGTTGTGGCTGATGCCGTCCTCGCAGGGCACGAAGATCATGCCGGTCGGCGCGATGCCGGCCATGTAGACCGCGTCGTGGCCCGCCCCGCTGACGATCTCGCGGTGGCCGTGGCCAGTGCGCTCGGCGCCGGTGCGCACCGCGGCGATACAGTCCGGATCGAAGGGCGTGGCGTCGAACTGCCAGATCTGCTCGATCTCGAACTCCAGCTTGCCCCGATTTGCGACCGTCTCGACGGTGTGCCGCAGGCTCCAGTCCATCTCGGCCAGAACCTCGTCCTTCGGATGGCGCAGGTCGACGGTGAAAAAGGCCTCGCCGGGGATGACGTTGCGGCTGTTCGGCCGCACCAGCAGCATGCCGACCGTGGCGCAGGCGTCGGGCTGGAACTGGTGGCCGATGCGGTTGACCGCCTTGACGATGACCGACGCGCCGATCAGGGCGTCGCGCCGCCGCGTCATGGGGGTCGGCCCGGCGTGGGCCTCCTGCCCCGTCAGCGTGATCTCGTACCAGCGCTGGCCCTGGGCGCCGGTCACCACGCCGATGGTCTTGCCCTCGGCCTCGAGGATCGGGCCCTGCTCGATGTGGGCCTCGAAGTAGGCGCCGACCGGCCGCCCGCCGCAGCCCTCGCCCTTGTAGCCGATGCGCTCCAGCTCGGCGCCCATGGTCCGGCCCTCGGTATCGGCCCGGCCGTGGGCGTAGTCCAGGTCGAAGACCCCGGC
>CAMYMY010000623.1 GCA_947259625.1 uncultured Kiloniellales bacterium
GTAGGGCTTCTCCCAGACCAGCAGTACGCCGGTCGAGTCCGCGATGATCTCTCCACCCAAGTACACGCGGATCCGCTTTCGAGGAACGTCGAGGATGCGGGAGAGCGAGCCCAAGAGGCGGTGCGAGCCCTGGGTGCTGGTCGTCAGCGTGAAGCGGCCGCTTTCGGCATCGTACTGGCCGAGCGCGGCGCGTGGCTCCAGTGCCGCGACCACGATGCGGTTGTTGACCAGCTCGATGCGCGTGACATGGGCGGCCGCCTCGAAGGCCGCGCTCGCGGCCGTGGCGTCGCCCAGCTCCCAGTCGACCGCCAGGTTGCCGGGCGCCTCGTCGTGGAGCCGCGGCGCGTCGGGCGCGAGCGCCCGGGCGCTGCCGACGACGGCCGGCAGGTCGACGTAGTCGACGGCGACCAAGTCGGCGGCGTCCAGCGCCTGGGCGCGCGTCTCGGCGACCACCAGGGCGACCGGGTCGCCGACGTGGCGCACCCGGCCGCGCGCCAGCACCGGCTTGGGCGGCTGGATCGTGCGCTGGCCGCCCTTGCCCTTGACCGGGGCCAAACAGGGGATGTCGCCGATGCCGTCGGCGGCGAGGTCCCGGGCCGTGAAGACGCCGAGCACGCCGGGCGCCGCCCGCGCCTCGGCCGCGTCGATCGCGCCGAGCTCGGCGTGGGCGTGGGGGCTGCGCAGCAGCACCGCGACCGCCTGGCCCGGCAGCGCGATGTCGTCGCAATAGCGGCCCTCGCCGGTCAGGAACCTCTGGTCCTCGACCCGGCGCAGCGCCTGGCCGACGCCGAACTTGCCCATGTCGCGCTGTGTCTCCGTGGTCTAGCGGCGGGTGACTCGCTCGGCGGGAGGATAGGCGCGGGCGCCCTGACGGGCCAAGCGCAAAGTGCGCCGCCCCTTCGAGCGGGGCGTTCAGGTCCGAATCAGGTTGCCGGCGGTCGCGCCCCCTGAAACCCTCGCCCTTCGGGAGAGGGTGGCGAGGCGAAGCCGAGCGGGTGAGGGCCTGTTGGTATGGGCGGCTACCGCAATGCGTCGGCACTCGGGGGAGAATGCCGAACCCACGCGCCCTCACCCTCCCGCTTCGCGGGCCCCTCCCTCTCCCAGAGGGCGAGGGTAAATTTCGCTGACCTCGGCTCTTTTGGGACCGACGATCTCCGGCATTTGGCGAAAATTGGGCCTTAAGGGACGCGCAACGCTTGCATGGTATGTCCTGGGTCTCGATTTTCGATCGACCCGGGGGCTAAGATGAACGACATGAATCCCTTCGACCGGCCCGGCGGCCCGCACGGCGCACCGCCCGGTGGGACGCCCGGTGGGACGCCCGGTGGAACGCCCGGCTCAATGCCGGCCGCACCTCCGGCCATCCATACGGTGACCTATGACGGCCGGGCCGGCAATCTCGGCCGCATCGCGGTCTCGAACGGCCTGCTCGGCCTCTTGACCCTCGGCATCTACCGCTTCTGGGGCAAGACCCGGCTGCGCAGCTACCTCTGGAGCCGCGTGGACTTCCTGGGCGACCGCTTCGAGTACAGCGGCACGGCCAAGGAGCTGCTGATCGGCTTCCTGGTCGCGCTGGCGATCCTGGCGCCACTGGTCGGCGCCTCGATCGCCGTGGGGATGGTCTACGAGAACGACCTGGGCGCCGTGGCCATCAAGGAGCTCGTCCAGCTGGTCGTGATTCTCTTCCTGATCCAGCTGGCCATCTACCGGGCGCGCCGCTACCGCCTGACGCGCACCCAGTGGCGCGGCATCCGCGGCGGTACCGCACGCAGATGCAGCGCTACCGCACGGAGAACACCTGGTTCGGCGACCGCCGCTTCGAGTTCGACGGCCGGGCCTCGGACATCTTCGGGCGCTGGTTCGTGACCTGGCTGTGCTGGCTGCCGACCGCCGGCCTGATCTACGTCTGGTACCGGGTCCACGAGCTGCGCTACTTCGTCTCGCGGACGCGCTACGGCGCGCTGCGCTTCAACTCCGAGCTTTCGACGGGCTCCGTCCTGGGCATCTATCTCCTCTTCTACCTGGCCCTGAGCCTCGTGGTGGGCGTGGCGACCGGCCTGGCGACGGGGCTCATGCCGGCGCTCTCCTCGGCCTACCAGGACCTGGCCTCCGCGGACACGGCGGCGATCCTGGCCAACGACCTGACGGTCAACCTAATCCTGATCGCGGTCATCGCGCTGGTCGTGGTCGCGCTCGGCATGGTGCGGATCCTGTTCTACGTGCACCCGATGTTCCGGGTCGTCTGCAACTCGCTCAAGGTGGCCGGCGAGGAGGACTACGCCGCCATCGCGCAGAGCCAGCAGCTCATGCCGGGGCGCGGCGAGGGCTTCGCCGATGCCCTCGACGTCGGCGCGTTCTAGCGAAAAATGGGGACAGTCCCCATTTATCGCTTTGAACCCCTTCGTGCCTTGGTGTCTTGGTGGTGAGATGTCCGCCCTCGGCAGAGGGCCTCTTCTGTCGGAAAGGGAGCGTCAGGGAGCGGAATGAGCGGCTTTGCGGGCAGTTTCAACGACGGCAGCAGCGCGGCGCGCATCGACGTCGATGTGAGCCTGGACGTGAACGGCCTGCGCCTGAGCGACGGAACGGGCCGGCGGGTCGCGCTCTGGCCCTACGAGGACCTGCGCTATCTGGGCGAGGTCTTCGGCGAGGGCCCCCTGCGCCTCAGGCTCGAGACCGGCGTGGCCGGGGAGGGGGCCGGCGAGGGCGCC
>CAMYMY010000624.1 GCA_947259625.1 uncultured Kiloniellales bacterium
ACGTCCATGTTGCCGCCGTTCTCGCGCGGCGGGATGGTGCGCAGGCACTTGTCCTTGTGGCTGCCCTGGGGGCCGCAGACCGCGTCCGGCTGGCCGCCGATCGGCTGCGGCATGAGGGCGACGCCGCCGGCCTCGGCCAGCGCACCCTCTCGCGCCAGCCACTTGTCGACCTCGGGCTCGCCGGGCAGCACGCCGACCGAGCCCATGAAGGGCGCGAAGGGCACGCGGATGCCAGGCATCTGCTCCGAAACCGCGCCCAGCCTGGACAGCCGCCAGTTGACCACGTGCGGCTCGGTGAAGAGGTCGCGCAGGAAGCCGAAGCCGGGCACGATCACCGTATAGCCGTACTGGTCGGGCTCGATGTCGATCAGGGTGACCGCCAGCACGTCGCCGCGCAGGGCGCCGTTGATGTGCACCGGCCCGGTCATCGGGTGGACCAGGTTGAGGTCGATCGCCGTGACGTCGTCGGCGGTCGAATCCATCATGAGGTCGCTGTCCAGCGCGTCGCGCGTCTCGAAGGTGATGACGTCGCCGGGGTCGGCGCGCGACACCGCCTCGATGGCGGGATGGTAGCGGTTGAAACAGTTCGCATCGTCCCGGCAGTGCACGCCCGCCTTGGGCACGAGAATCCGCTTCTGCCACGTGACGTCCGTGGTATCGGCCAGGGCCGCGGCGCCGAGGCCCAGGAGCCCGCCAAGGCCCATGGCAAGACAAAGGAACTTTCGCATCACACCCTCCCTGCTAGCGTTCATGCGGCGCCTTGGCGCCGGTTCGCCCACGGTCGCGTGATCCGCCCGCGGGAATTCTTGATTGAGTCGAACTCTAGGCCATCACCGGAGCGGCGTTCAAGTGGCCGTTTTTCGGTGGCCGTCTTCGCGCGACGACGGCAAAGGTTCGCAGGCGTCCCAAGGTCGGGTAGGATCGACCGACCATCGATCGAACGAGCGGAGGCGGCACATGCGATTCCTGCTGGCGGGCCTTTTGGCCCTGGGGTTGGCGCTTGGCATCGTGACAACCCCGGCGCGGGCCGGCGGCGCCGGCGAGCTCAAGATCGGCATCACGCAGTTCCCCTCGACGCTCAACCCCAACATCGACGCCATGCTGGCCAAGAGCTACGTGCTGGCCATGGCGCGGCGGCCGGTCACCGCCTACGACCAGGACTGGACGCTGATCTGCCTGCTCTGCACCGAGCTGCCGACCATCGAGAACGGCCTGGCGGTGCGCGAGACGACGCCCGACGGCAAGCCGGGCATCGCGGTCACCTACGAACTGCATCCCGAGGCCACCTGGGGCGACGGCACGCCGGTCACCACGGACGACGTGATCTTCACCTGGGAGGTCGGGCGCCATCCGCTCTCCGGCGTCAGCAGCATCGAGGCCTACCGGCGGATCCTCTCGATCGACCGGATCGACGACAAGCGTTTCACGGCGCACGTCGACCGCGTCACCTTCGACTACAACGCCTCGGCCAGCTTCGACCTGCTGCCGGCGCACGTCGAGCGGCCGATCTTCGAGGCCGGCCCCGGCGAGTACCGCAACCGCACCACCTTCGACGCCGACCCGGCGAACCCCGGGCTCTATTTCGGGCCCTACCGGATCGTCGAGGTGGTCTCGGGCTCGCACATCGCGCTCCAGCCGAACCCGACGCGTCATCGACAACCCCGCGGCGCTCGAGGCCAACCTGCTGTCGGGCGGCATCGACATGATCGCCGGCGAGCTCGGCCTGACCATCGACCAGGCGCTCGCCTTCGAGAAGCGTCACGGCGCGCGCTTCGATATCAGCTACAAGCCGGGGCTGATCTACGAGCACATCGACCTGAACCTCGACAACCCCCTTCTAAATGTCATTCGGGTGCGCCGGGCGCTGATCCATGCGCTCGACCGCGAGGTCCTGAACCAGCAGCTCTTCGCGGGAAGGCAGCCGGTCGCCCACGCATCGGTCAGCCCGCTGGACTGGGTCCACACGGACGAGATCCGCACCTACCCCTACGATCCCGAGGCGGCCGCCCGGCTGCTCGACGAGGCCGGCTGGAACGTCATGAAGGGCGGCCTGCGCCACAACCAGGCCGGCGAGCGCCTGACCCTCGAGATCATGACCACGGCGGGCAACCGGACCCGCGAGCTGGTCGAGCAGGTGCTGCAGAGCCAGTGGCGCGAGGTCGGCATCGACGCGCGCATCCGCAACGAGCCGGCCCGGGTCTTCTTCGGCGAGACGGTGCGCAAGCGCAAGTTCCCGCACATGGCCATGTTCGCCTGGATCTCCAGTCCCGAGAGCGTGCCGCGCACGACCCTGCACTCGGAGGAGATCCCGAGCGAGGCCAACAACTGGGCCGGCCAGAACAACACGGGCTACAAGAGCGCCGAGATGGACGGCCTGATCGACGCCATCGAGACCGAGCTCGACCGCGACAAGCGCGCCCGGCTCTGGCACCGCCTGCAAAGGCTCTATACCGAGGACCTGCCGGTCATCCCGCTCTACTGGCGCGCCAACCCCTACGTCCTGCCCAAGTGGCTGAAGGGCCTCCGCCCCACCGGCCACCAGTACACCACGACGCTCTGGGTCGAGCAGTGGACACGCAGCGACCGCTGAGGGCTCTCATGATGACGGGCACCACGAAGACACCATGATGACGGACACCACGAAGACACGAAGACACGAA
>CAMYMY010000625.1:0-1334 GCA_947259625.1 uncultured Kiloniellales bacterium
GCAGGTCGCGGCCCAGGATGTACACGTTGACCTTGAACCGCTCCCGCAGGACTTCCGGCGGCGTGTACCAATCGGTAATGATCACGCCACCGAAGGGATCGGCCGAGCTCAGCGGCATGAACGAGATGGTGTCGAGCGAGGCGCGCCACAGGAACGAGTTGACGCCGATGCCACCGCCGCCGCCGCCGCCGCCCTCGGGTTTCTTGTCGTCGCCGCCGAGGGTCAGGCCGCTGGGGCCGAAAAGCGAGCTGTCGCTCTCGTTGTAATTTCTCTGGCCGCCCGCCTTCTGCTTGCCGCCTTCCGGATAGACGGTATCGCCGCCGCCGCAGGCGGCGAGCAGCCCGACCATAAGCATGACCGTCAGAACCCCGCATCGGCGGCGGGTGGAAGTGCGGCTCGGCATGTGATCTCGATCTCCGTGTAGTGCAAACGGCCCCATCGGCGCCTCTCTTGCCGCCGAGGCAGGGCGCCCGTCGCAGGACACCTTGCAAGATAGACCTTAGGCGGCCGGACTTCCAGTGCCAAGAACGGCGGCGAGGGTGCCGCCTTGCCCCGCCCCGTGTCTAGGGCCGCCAGCCGGACCGCCCGGCAAGCCCGCGCGGTCCCTGCTTCCGGGCCCATTCCGCCAGGTCGGCGTGATAAAGCTCCTGCCATGCCTCGAGGTGCCGCCTTGCGCAGAGTTACAATCTCGGCCTCGCCGGCAAACCTGCCCCCGTTGCTCGCCGATGCTGCTTCGCCTACAAACGGCCCCGGCCCCGAGGCCGTCCCGTCCCGCCGCACCGTGGAGCAGCCGCGTGCCGGGCATCATCTGGTTGGCGTCCTATCCGAAGTCCGGCAACACCTGGCTCAGGGCGTTCCTGGCCAACTATCTGACCGATCCCGCGGCGCCGGTGGCGATCAACGACCTGCCCGCCCACGTTCTGGTCGACAATCTGATGCGGCATTGCGAGCAGTTCACCGGCAGGGGTGCAGCAGAGTCGACCGAAGCGGATTTCGCAGGCTGCGGCCCAAGGTGTACGAGTGGTTTGCCTGGTCCCGGCCACAGGACGCCTTCGTCAAGACCCACAACATGGTCCGGAAAATGGACGCGGCGGCCACCGAATTCTTGAGCCCGCTCACCTCCCGTCCAGGTTTCCGATGGCCAAGTTCTCGGGCGAGAGGCCGTGTAGCTTGACCCACGCGCCGTCGTTCATCCATTTCCACAGCCCGACCGTCGCGCCGAAGTCGATCACCGTGTCGTCCTTGCCGTTGCCGTCCAGGTCGCCGGTGACCATGAGTTCGGGCGAAAGGCGGTGCAGCTTGACCCACGCGCCGTCGTTCATCCACCGCCACAG
>CAMYMY010000625.1:1384-2895 GCA_947259625.1 uncultured Kiloniellales bacterium
AAGGCGGTGCAGCTTGACCCACGCGCCGTCGTTCATCCATTTCCACAGCCCGACCGTCGCGCCGAAGTCGATCACGACGTCCACCCGGCCGACATCGTCGAAGCCGAAGGTGAATTTCTCGCCGTCGAAGGCCAGGGAGAGCCTATGGGTCTCGCCGAGCGCGACGGGCCCGAAGGCCGTGTTGTCGAAGACCAAGGTGTTGAAAGCGGTGCAATCGGGATTGGTGCAGCGAGCAACGGAGTAGAAGGCCGCCAAACCGCTGCCGTCATCACCAACGCCGGTTGCCGCGAATATCTCGCCGGTGCTCCCACCGCCCGGCGTGCCGTCGTTGTAGAAGAATCCGGCCAGTCTCGCAGTCGGAAAGGCCCCGTTGTTGCTGATCGCGGTGACCGTCACATCGGCCTCGAACGCGGCGGCCCCGCCGGTGTTGACGAAGTTGAGGGTGTTGCTGCCGGTCGCGCCCAGCCGCGTCAGCTTCGACTTGACCTGCCCGCCCTCGGCATGCCTGGCGAACTCCAGGTTGGCCCACTTCGAGCTGTCGATCGCGCCCGACGCGAAGTCGTCGTAGGACACGCCCTTGACCCGGACGTTGTCGAAACGGGCGGAGATGAAGGCGCCCTCGTGCAAACCGCCGATCCCGGTCACGCGAACGCCGATGCCCTTGAAGGGGAAGCCCGTGCGCAACTGGTATTGCGACGGCAGAACGACGGGCGGCAATAGCGCCGGGTCAACTCTCAAGGTAGCGCCATCGACCCCGAAGGTGAATGTCGTGCCGTCGAAATCTATCGAGAGGGTGTGGGTCGCGCCCAGCGCGACGGGGCCGAAGGTGGTGTTGTCGAAGAAGAAATCCGTCCAACTGGAGCAGTCCGAATTGTTGCACCGGCCAACGAACATCGTGACGGTCAGGTTGCCGCCGTCATGCTCGATGCCGATGTCGGCCTGAACTTCGCCGCTCTCCCCGCCGCCGGGGGCGCCGTCGTTGTAGAAGAAGCCGGTCAGCCTGGCCCGTGGGAAAGCGGACGTGTTCTGGACAGCGGTGACCGTGACTTCGGCCTGGAACGAACTAGCCGCGTTCGCATCGAGAAAATTCAGCGTGTTGCTGCCGTTCCGGCCAAACCGGGTCAGTTCGGATTCGAGCTGCCCGCCCTCCACGATCCTGACGAACTCGAGGTTCGCCCATTTGTCCCGGTCGATGCCGGCCGATGCGAAATTTTCGTAGGGAACACCATTGATTCGGACGTTATCGAAGGTCGCGGAGATCGAGCCGCCTTCCGCCGGGCCGTCTATGGACCTGATCCGCGTGCCGATGCCCCTGAAGGATGTCTGAGACGTCGCCGAGACGGCGGCGAAGGGAATCGGATCGAAGTCGACCGCGCCGCGATCAAGATCACCGACAACCATGCCTTCGGGCGAAATCGCATGCAGTTTGACCCAATTGCTGTCGTTCATGCGCTTCCATAGTCCGGTTGTCGGACCGAAGTCGATCACGGCGTCGTCCCGTGGCTCCATCG
>CAMYMY010000626.1 GCA_947259625.1 uncultured Kiloniellales bacterium
GCTGGACGCCGTCACGACCAACGAAACACAGTTCTTCCGCGAGCCCCGGCAATTCGAGTTTCTCGAGCAAATATTGATTCCGGGCCTCCAGGCAGAAGCGGATAGCGGGCGCCGCGATCGCCGGCTGCGAGTCTGGAGTGCGGCCTGTTCCACCGGAGAAGAGCCGTATTCACTGGCCATGCTGTTGCGCCACCACCTGGAACCCGGCGCTGGATGGGACGTCCAGATTCTCGCCTCGGATTTGTCCACGAACGCCCTGGAGCGCGCCAGAGACGGGGTCTGGCCGATCGAGAAGGTTCGGGACATCCCCGAGCATTTCCTCAAGAAATTCATGCTGCGCGGCAAGCGCAGCCAGCTCGGCAACATACGAGCGAGCCTGGAGCTCCGGTCGATGATTCGCTTCGAGCGAGTCAACCTGCATCAAGCCAAGTATCCTGTCCGTGGGCCCTTTGATCTGATCTTCTGCCGTAATGTCTTGATCTACTTCAACACGAAATCCAAACTCGGCGTGCTCGACCGCCTGCTCGAAGCGCTCGCTCCCGACGGCCATCTCTTCGTTGGCCACGCCGAGAGCCTGACCAGCTTGTCCCAGCAGGTAAAGGCCGTCGTACCGACGGTCTATCGGCAGGTGCCTGCTACAGCCGGGAGATCCGGCTGATGGCGTCCGAGAAGCCGATTCACGTCCTGGTCGTGGACGACTCGGCGGTCGTGCGGCGGTTCCTGTCGACCGTGCTCGCTCTGCAGCGAGACATCTCGGTGGAAACGGCTTCCGACCCTTTCATCGCCATGCACAAAATGGACAAGCAGCGACCGAACGTCATCATGCTCGACATCGAGATGCCGCGCATGGACGGCCTGACGTTCTTGCGGAAGGTCATGGCGGAAGACCCGATCCCGGTCGTCATCTGCTCGGGGCACGCCGGTAAGGGGACGCGAACGGCACTCGAGGCCCTCGACCAGGGAGCCGTGGACATCGTGACCAAACCGACCTATGGAGTGCAGGAGTTTCTGCAGGAGTCGGCGGTCCTGTTGGTCGATACGGTTCGCGCCGCCGCCCAGGCACGTGTCAAGCCGAGACTCCTCCGCGAGGCGCCACCGCGAATCACCGCGGACGCCGTTCTGAAGAGAGAGAGGCCCGCCGGCCGGACATTCGGAAGCCGGAGCCTGGTCGCGATTGGTGCATCCACAGGTGGGCCCGAGGCCTTGCGATCGGTCCTCGGTGCAATGCCGATTGACTGCCCACCGGTCGTGGTGGTCCAGCACATGCCGGAAGCGTTCACGGGTGCCTTCGCCAAGCACCTCAACCAGACCTCGGCGATCGAGATAAAACTCGCAGAGGAAGGAGATCGACTCGTTCCCGGTCGCGCGTTCATCGCTCCGGGAGGTCGGCACTTGATGATCACGGGCAGAGGAGATAGTTTGTGGGTTAGGCTAATCGACGGACCGCTGGTTTCACGTCACCGGCCAAGCGTCGACGTTCTCTTCGGGACGACGGGGTCCAAGGACTGTTGGAAATGAAAGAAAGCGGTGCGGCCACAATGGCTCAGAACGAAGCCTCATGCGTGGTATTCGGCATGCCGAAGGAAGCCATCGCACGAAACGCGACTCAAGAGGTTGTTTCATTGCAGTCCATTCCCGATTGGATCTTGAAGAAATGTGACGCCCGCAGTCAAAAAGGCGGAATCGGCAACCAGGGACGTGAGCTCGGAGCCTGAGGTAACTGGAGGCCTAGCGATGACGACAGTGAACACTGAGATCTCCTCAGGTGGCAGCCAAGACACCGTCTTGAAAGATCTGAGAGAAACACTCAGCCGGGCCATAGAGATCCTTTCGGATTTGGATTCGCACGGGACCCCGAAGCGCGAGAGCGATAGCCATCTGGCTCAAAAGGCCGAGGAGTACCGCCAGGAGCTCGAAGCCGAGCGAAGCGATAGAGCCGTGCTGACAGAACAGCTGATCGAAGCCGAGCGCCAGGCAACGCGCATCCTGAGCCTCTACGTCGCCACACACCAACTCCACGCGACTCTCGATCCCCAAGCGGTCTACTCGGCGGTCGGAGAGATCGCGACCGACCTCCTGGGTGCCCGGAGCTTCGTCTTGCTGATGGCAGAGAACGAACAGGAATCTCGGATCGCCCTGAAGCGGGGCATCGACGGCGAGCGCAAGAAGCTTTTCGAGGAAAGCACCTACTCGGGCGGTAACCCCCGCGTAGATCAGGCGCTCGAAGACGGGATCCTCTATGTCGCTGAAAACGATGACCCGGACGCCATGGCGGTCGTG
>CAMYMY010000627.1 GCA_947259625.1 uncultured Kiloniellales bacterium
TTGAAACCCGCGTAGTCCCAGTCGACCAGCCAAAGCCGGTGGCCGTCGTCGATGAAGTTGGCGGCCAGCAGGTCGTTGTGGCCGAAGACCACCTCGATCGGCCCGACCGCCGCCTGGAGCGTTTCCGCGCGCTCCAGCAGCCTGGGCAGAAGCGTCAGCGAGCGGCTCTTACCGTCGCGCAGGGTGCCGGCATAGTCGCGGATCACATGGAACACCCAGAACATCAGAACCGGCCCCCGCAGGTGCCTCGGCATTTCGTGGTGACAGCGCCGGATCAGCGCAACGATACGCTCCAGATTCGCCGGGTCGCGCACGTCCTCGGGGGTGTAGGTGCGGCCCTCGACAAAGCGGATGACGATGGCCCCCGGCTCGGCATAGACGACTTCGGGCGAGATCCCGGCCGCCTCGGCCGCCCGGGTCGCCGCCAGCTCGTTGACGCGCAGGATGCCGTGCACCGGGATATCCTCGCCGATCCGCACGAAGAACCGCTGGCCCTGGTCCGCGACCACGAAGTTGACGTTGGTGATGCCGCCCGACAGCGGCTCGGGCGCGACCCTGCCCGACCAGCAGGGCAGACCGGCGGCGCGGCCGGCCGGATCGGCGACTTGGTTCATGCGACTCCCACTCCTCCGCTCATGCGAGGCCCAGCTCCTGCTTGCGCCGCATCGCCCAGGCGGCGATCAGCCGGTCGGCGATGATGGCGATGAAGGCGACCGAGACGCCGGCGACGATACCCCGACCGGTATCGGCCTTGGTCAAGGCGATGTAGACCTCCTGGCCCAGGTCCCGGGTGCCGACCAATGCCGTGATCACGAGCATGGCCAGCGCCATCATGATGGTCTGATTGATGCCCAGCATGATCTCGGGCAGCGCGAGAGGAATCTGGACCCGCCAGAGAATCTGCCGGCGCGTGCAGCCCATGGCCCGGGCCGCCTCGATCAGGTGGGGCGGCACCTGCCGGATGCCGTGGTCGGTGTAGCGGACGGCGGGCGCCACGGCGTAGGCGACGATCGCGATCATCGCCGAGAAATCGCCGACGCGAAACAGCATGACGACGGGTATCAGGTAGACGAAGGACGGCAGGGTCTGGAGCGTGTCGATGACCACCTGGACCGCCCGGTGCGCCCGCTCGTTGCGCGCAGCCCAGACGCCGACCGGCACGCCGATCAGGGCCGCGAACACCACCGAGAGGCCGCAGAGATAGACCGTGATCATGGATTTCGCCCACTGGCCGGTCACGACGATGAAGCCCGCGAGGCAAGCCACCAGCAGCGCCAGCCGCCACCCGCCGAGCTGGAAGCCGGCAAGCGCCAGCAGGGCAATGACGGCGATCCAGGGCAGTTCCAGAAGGAAGCGTTTCACCGGGATCAGCACATGGAGCAGCAGCCAAGTGCGTTTCACCGGGATCAGCACATGGAGCAGCAGCCAGGTCTTGACCGCTTCCAACTCGTCGAAGAAGTTTACGTTGATCCACTCGACCAGCTTTTCCCAGAACACGCCGGTGGTGATCTCCAGGGTCTCGGGATAGACGTGCACGGCCGGCCAGACCAAGCCGATGATCCAGGTGACCACGAGGATGCCCAGCGCCGTCAGCAGATAGGAGTGACGCGCGACCCAGGTCAACTCCTGCCGTCGATGGTCGGGCGGCGGCCGGTTGGCGAAGGCCTGGCTCAGGCGGTCCAGAGCGATAGCCAGCAAGGTGATCGCGATGCCCGCCTCCAGCCCCTGGCCGATGGACAGGCGGCGCAGCGAGCTCAAGACGTCGAAGCCCAGGCCGCCGGCACCGATCATCGAGGCGATGATCACCATGTTGAGCGACAGCATGATGACCTGGTTGACCCCGACCATCAGTCCCGCCTGGGCCGAGGGGATCTGCACCTTCCACAGAAGCTGCCGGGTCGTGCAGCCGGCCATGCGGCCGAACTCGACCACCTCGTCCGGCACCTGCCTGAGCGCCAGCATGGTGACCCGGACCATGGGCGGGGTGGCATAGATGATCGTCGCGATCATCGCCGCCACCGGGCCGAAGCCGAACAGGAACAGGATCGGCACCAGGTAGGCGAAGACCGGGACCGTTTGCATCAGGTCCAGGACCGGCGTTATCGCCACCTCGAAGCGTCGCCAGCGAAATCCGGCTATGCCGACGAAGAGACCCAGCGCGACACCCAGCGGCACGGCGATGACGATCGAGCTCAGGGTCACCATCGCGCTGTCCCATTGGCCGAAGACCGCGAGATAACCGAAGCAGCCGCCCACCAGGAGCGCCAGTTTCCAGTTCCCCGCCTTGTACCCCATGACCGCGACCACGCCGATCAGAGCGACCCACGAGACCCGCTCGACGACGATCGGGGCCCTGGGATCGGATGAGAAGCTGAAGCCGGAGGACAGGAGTCCCTTGGCGGTGACCAGCGGCCAGTCGAGCAGCCAGGACAGCGAGCGGGTCAGCTCCTTGAACGTGAACAGGCCGAGATCGAAATCGTTGATCAGCCATTTCATGAAGCCGCTGATCCAGACGCTCAGGGGAACGTTCCAGGCGCGCGGATACCTCACCGCCCAGGGCCAGACCTCCCGGAGCTGGTAGACCAACAAAGTCGCGACGAGCGCGGCGAGCCACGCGGCCAGCCAGGGGTTC
>CAMYMY010000628.1 GCA_947259625.1 uncultured Kiloniellales bacterium
GGGAGATTCTCATTTCCGAGGCGCAGGAGCGCATGACCCTGGCGGTCCCCTCCGATAAGATCGATGCCTTCATCCAGCTGGCCAAAGAGATGGACGTCGAGGCGAGCGACCTCGGACATTTCACCGACTCCGGGTTTTTCCACTGCCTGTACGAAGGAAAGACCGTCTCCTACGTCTCCATGGAGTTTGTCCATGAAGGGGTGCCGCAGATGGTCATCCCCGCCAAGTGGGAGCCGAAGGCCCTGGTTGAGCCGGATACTGCCGGGCAGAACCTCGGAGAAACCCTCAAGGCCCTCCTTGGCCGGCTGAATGTCTGTTCCAAGGAAAGCGTGGTGCGTCGCTACGATCACGAGGTTCAGGCCGGCACCGTCATCAAGCCGATGGTCGGTGTGGCCAACGACGGTCCCTCGGACGCCGCCGTTTACCGTCCGCTGTTCGACTCCTTCGAAGGGGTGGTTGTCTCTCACGGCATCTGCCCCAACTACTCGGATATCGATACCTACCACATGATGGCCTGCGCCATCGACGAAGGTCTGCGCAACTTCGTGGCGGTTGGCGGCAACATCGGGCATGTGGCCGGCCTCGACAACTTTTGCTGGTGCGATCCGGTCAAGAGCGACAAGACCCCCGACGGCGAATACAAGGCGGCCCAGCTGGTGCGCGCCAACAAGGCGCTTTACGACTACTGTGTCGGGTTCGGCGTGCCGTTGATCTCGGGCAAGGACTCGATGAAAAACGACTACCAGATCGGCGACACCAAGATCTCCATTCCGCCGACCGTCCTCTTTTCGGTCATCGGCAAGATCGGCGACGTACGCAAGGCGGTATCGATGGACGTCAAGCGCCCCGGCGATCTGGTCTACCTCCTCGGCGTCACTCGCGATGAGTGCGGCGGTTCGGAATACTACGCCCAGCTCGGCGAGCTCGGCAGCAACGTTCCCAAGGTCGACGTGGCCTATGCCCTGAAGCTCTACAAGGCCCTCAACGCCGCGCAGGAGCAGGGGCTGGTGCGCTCGTGCCACGACCTCTCCGACGGTGGGCTCGGTGTAGCCGCGGCCGAAAAGGCTTTCGCCGGCGGTTACGGCATCGAGCTCGATTTGGACAAGGTGATCACCGACGGCGTGCTTGCCGCCGACAAGGTCCTTTTTTCCGAATCCCAGAGCCGGCTTCTCCTCACTGTCCGAGCTGAGAACCGCGAGGCTTTCGAGGCCCATTTCGCCGGTCAGGACGCCGCGCTCCTCGGCGAGGTCACCGAGCGTGCCTCGGTTCGCGTGGTGCAGGGCGGACAGATGCTGATCGATACCGATATCAACGAACTTAAAGAGGCGTGGCAGGCGCCTTTGAGGGAGCTGTAAGGATGGCTAAAGAGGTTAAATCTAAAGAGGCGTGGCAGGCGCCTTTGAGGGAGCTGTAAGGATGGCTAAAGAGGTTAAATCTATCGTTATTACCGGCAACGGCACCAACTGCGAGCGGGAAGTGGCCAACGCCTGCCGTCTCGCCGGCTCCGACGTGACCGATATCGTCCATATATCCGAGCTGTTGACCGGCCGGGTGCGCCTCGACGACTACCATTTTCTCAACCTCGCCGGCGGGTTCCTCGATGGCGACGACCTCGGCAGCGCCAAGGCCGGCGCCAACCGCCTGCTTCATGCCGCCGTGGCCGGCAGCGACGAGCGGCTGGCCGATCAGCTGCAGCGTTTCATTGCCGACGGCAAGTTGATCATGGGGGTCTGCAACGGATTTCAGCTGATGGTCAAGATGGGGCTGCTCCCCGGCCTCGGCGGTGACTTCCAGACTCAGACCACCACCCTGACCCACAACGCCAGCGGCCGTTTCGAAGACCGCTGGACTTACCTCAAGGTCGATCCCGCCTCGCCCTGCGTCTACACCCGCGGGTTTGAAGGGGTCTACCTCCCGGTGCGTCACGGCGAAGGCAAGTTCGTCGTGACCGACGAGGCGGTTCTCGGGCAGATCGAGGACAAAAAGCTCGCCGTTCTGCGCTATTCGCAGTCCGACTATGCCGAGGGGACCATGGAGTACCCGGCCAATCCCAACGGCTCGATCAATGCCATTGC
>CAMYMY010000629.1 GCA_947259625.1 uncultured Kiloniellales bacterium
GGTCGCCGCAAGACGACGCGTGAGGTGCAGGACTTGAGGTTCAGGTTTCGGGTTCGCCAGGCTCATCGGAGTTCTCCTTGATTCGGGACAATGGGGTCGGGCTGTGCTCCAGGTAGCGGGCCAGCTGGTCCAGCTGCGCCTCCCAGAAGCGGCGGTATTCGGCGATCCAGTCGGCCGCCGCGCGCATCGCTTGCGGCTCGAGGTGGCAACGGTGCACCCGGCCGTCGCGCTCGCGCGCCAGCAGGCCGGCGCCCTCCAGCACCTTGAGGTGCTTGGAGACCGCGGGCAGGGACATGGCGTAAGGCTCGGCCAGCTCGCCGACCGAGGCCTCGCCCAGGGCGAGGCGAGCCAGGATCGCCCGCCGGGTCGGATCGGCCAGCGCCTGGAAGGTCGTGCTCAAAGGATCGTTTTGATATTTAACCATTTGGTTAAATATAGGGCAAGCCGGTCTTGCCGTCAAGGCCTCGGGTCCGCTCGTCGTCAGCCCGGCGCCGGGCGGCCAACGGCGAAGGCCCTGGATCTATCGTGCGGCTAAGAACCGGACCCGGACCCGCAGAGCCGGGGGTTCCAATCGCTTTCGCCTCGCCACCAGCCGACCGTGTCGGCGCCCCAGAAGTAGGGGCACCAGAAACGCGCGCGGTTATCGTTGAATGCGCCGTGGGTCGTCGGGGGCTTGAAGCGCCGTTCGCTCCCCCGGGAGGCGCCGCCGGAGGGGTCTCGGTCGCAGGCTGATCTGGGAACCTGGTTGCTCGACCAGGCGTCGTCCCAGCTGAAGACGCGAAACAGCATGTTTTCCTGCGCCTCTCTGGGGAAGACGTGCTTGGTGGCCCGCAGGTTGCGCCATTTTCCCATGGTACGGTCGATCACGGTCTTGGGTCCTTCGAACATCTCGTCGACCCACTCGAGCAAGCTGCCCGAGGGCAGGGCCCCGAAAGACTCGAGCTCGAGCGCGTCGTTCCGGGGATGGAGCATCAGATTGTAGAACCGAAGCGGCGCTCGGGCGGGCCCGTTCGGCGCCTTGTCGCTGCAATCGCCGCGCGGGCAGGGCGCGTTGGCGCGTTCGATGATCGGTGAGATCGCGCGCGCGGTATCGCGGACGCTGGCCGCCGCCGCCATGAAGACGAGGTTTCTGTACGGCAGGTCCGGATGCGCTGGGATCAGTTCGTTCATCACGATCGAGCCCATGCTGTGTCCTATGATCGTCAGTTCGACGTTGCGCCAGCTGTTGCGCAGGGCCTGGTCCACCTCCGGATAGCAGGCCCTTCCGGCGGCGGCGCCGTTGCCGTCGTCCCCGTCCCCGTCGATGCAATATTGCAGCATGGTGAAGAAGCGGGCGAAGGCGCCGATGCCGTTGGGAAAGCGCCGCTTGTCGTCTGTACTCGACGGGGCTGCGAACGGTGGTTCGGGTGCGCCGCACCATGTTCTCCCACATCGTCTTGCCGAAGGCGTCCACCAACGGCGTGGCAACGAAACGCACGGGAAAGAGCCCGTAGTAGGGAACGCTGAGCAGCGTCGGGCCGGGGTCTTGGTCGGGGGCCTGCCCCGTCAGGAGGTTCTTCTCCGCGGTCACCTCGCAGTTCACGATGCCGAACTTATCGACGTCTGTCTTTTCGCAGACTTTATTTTCGGATGCCGCCGCGTGTCCCGTGCCGCCGTCGTCCGCGGGCTTGGCGTCTCGACAGATCTCCTCGGCCCTGGTCAGAAAGAACTCCCGCTTGTCCGAATCGTCGAAGGGATTGCTGGCCGAGACGAAGCGCTGAAGCTGATTCATATAGTTGACCGGCGCCCTGACCAGGCCCTGGCCGATATCACCGAGCAGATAGAGCGGCGCGCTCAGGTACTGTGGGCTGCTGTGACGGGTTCCATTCCGCACGAAGGCGATCTGTTCGAGATAGGTGTCCAAGGCACCGGTCGGCCAGGCGAGGAAGATCGGGTAGTAGCCGTCCTCGAGCATGCGCGGCACCTGCACGGCGGCTTGTTCGTGCAGGACGTCGGCCGGGTTCAAACCGCCATTGAAATAGATAAGC
>CAMYMY010000630.1 GCA_947259625.1 uncultured Kiloniellales bacterium
TGGCAGTTCATCGACGTCCAGACCGGCAACGCGACCCTGACCTACCTGCTGCCCGACAACGACATGCGCCGGGTCGGCTGGGACGACAAGCGGGGCCAACCGATCGACTTCAAGTACCAGGACGCGCCGATCGCCGCGCAGAAGCACTACTGAGGGAGGATGAGACCGATGAGAGCACTTGCCCTAGTCCTGGCCGTCGGCGCCGCGCTTGTCGTTTCGCCGCGCGCCCAGGCCGATCCTTTCACCGAGCTGGACGTCGAGATGTGGTTCGAGGAGTACGTCAGCGTGGTCAAGGAGGGCCGCGCGGCCTGGACCGATGCCAGCCTCGGCACCAACGGCGTGGTCTGCGCCCAGTGCCATCCCAATGGCGCCAACACCCATCCCGAGACCTATCCCAAGTACCAGAAGCAGCTGGGCCGGGTCGCGCAGATGTGGGAGATGGTCAACTGGTGCATCCGTAACACGGTGGAAGGCAAGAACCTCGCCGCCGACGATCCGCGCATGACCGCGCTCATGGCCTACATCAGCTTCGAACGCCGCGGCGTCGCCCTCGACCCGGGCAAGCACTGAGGCGCCGGCGGGCCGGCGCGCGAAACCTTCCGCGACACGGCCGCTGTCGACGCCAAGGGCCGGGCCCACCGCGGCTTCAGGCGCCCGGCCGGTCGACACCCTCGAATGCGTCCGGCAGGCCGCCGAGCGGCGGGTGTGATATCGGCAAGCGCGATCGCGAGCCCGCGGCGAAGCGAGGAAAGCCGAGCTGTCGGATGTCCGCGACAGGCGCCCGATGGGCAGCTGGAGGGTCTCGTCATGGTCTAGCCGGCATTAGGTGGGCTCGCCGGCATTAGGTAAAATTTCAGGAAATGTGGGGCACCTTGCAGTGCCGGCGCCCCGTCCTCGGGCTTGCTCCTGCGGCGCGGCGCCGGCCGCCCGGCTGCGACAGGCCTGGCGGGATGGCGCTGAGAGGAAGATCCCATGAGAGCCTGGAAACTGCCGAGTCTGGCCGTCGCGGTCCTGCTGACCGGGGCCGGGGCCGCGCCCGCGTCGGCCGAGGGGTATTACATGGCGCTGCACGGCGGCGCCAACTTCACCCACGACGGGGCCGTCGACGATTACTTCTTTTTCGAACCGAACCAGATCGGCCATTCCGCCTTCGAGTCCGGGTATGGTTTCGGCGGCGCCTTCGGCTACAAGTCGCCGGATTGGCGCGTCGAGCTGGAAGCGACCTATCGCCGCAACGGGCTCGACAAGATCGAATGGGACGTGTTCGGCAAGGACGGAACCTTCAAGACCGACGGCGATATTTCCTCGCTGGCCTTCCTGATCAATGCCTTCTGGGATATTCCGGTGGGTCCCTCGGTCGTCCCCTATCTGGGCGCGGGCATCGGCGCGGCCTACGTCGACTTCGACGACCTTTCCGACGCGGACGGGCCGCTGTTCGACGAAAGCGAGGTCGGCCTGGCCGCGCAGCTCGCTCTGGGCGTCGGCTTCCCGCTCGGCGAGGCGATAACGCTGTCGTTGGACTACCGGTTCTTTTTCGTCGGCTTCCTCGATCCCACCGTCGATTCGAGCCAGCCCGGTATCGGCGGGCAGTCGCTGGGCGTCGAGTATACCAACAGCACCCTCTGGCTCGGATTGCGCTACGAATTCTGAGCCAACCGGACATCAGGGCCGGGCCGGCATAATACCAGCGAGCCGCAATGACGGCATTCATCGGCTCGCTGGCAAGCGCGAACGCGCGCCCGCAGCGAAGCGAGGACAGCCAAGCAGACGGATGTCTGCGCCCGGCGCCTGAGGGGCAAAAGGCGAGTCCAGTCATGGGCGCGCCGGTACAATTGCGGTATTTATACCGAATCTCGAAGATCGTGACTCATGGCTTATCCTTCGAGACGCGTTCTTCGAACGCTCCTCAGGATGAGGAACGGTGTTTGATATCAACGCCCTACCTCATGCTGAGAGGCCGCCGCAGGCGGCGTCTCGAAGCATGCTGGGTGGGTCAGCATCTCCTGGGTCTGGTGTTATGCGGGCCTGACCCTGGTCCCTGGTCCTGATAGATTGGGGAATGAAATCGATGTGGACCCGGCTGATCGAGCTCCGAACTCCGTGAAGTTTCTTCTCATCCTGCTTCTTTGCGTCGTGCCTCTCGAGCGGGCCGAGGCCGAGACCTTTCCGGGCAAGACCTGGAACAAGCCGGCCGATCCCGAAATCCACGGGTGGTCCGCCGCGAAGCTCGCCGAAGCCAGAGCCTACAGCGAAGCGCTCGATACCGCGGCGGTCATGATCGTCCATGACGGCGTCCTGATCGACGCCTGGGGCGACATCGCCCGCGAGTTTCCCGCCGCGTCGATACGCAAAAGCCTGTTGAGCGCGCTCTACGGCATCCAGGTCGGCAAAGGCACGATCGCCCTTTCGGACACCCTCGAGGACCTGGGCATCGAAGACGAGCCGCCTGGCCTGACCCCCGAGGAGCGACAGGCCCGCGTCGTCGACCTTCTGATGGCCCGCTCCGGGGTCTACCATCCGGCGGCCGGGGAAACGGCCTACATGAAGCACGGGCGCCCGCGCCGGGGAAGCCATGCGCCCGGCGAATACTGGTACTACAACAACTGGGACTTCAATGTCCTTGGCACAATCTACGAGACGGCGGTAGAAGAGGAAATCGTCCCTTCCCTCGTCAGATACATCGCCGCCCCCCTGCAGATGCAGGATTTCGACCGCGACGACGGGGGCTATTTTTTCGAGAAGAGCTCCCGTCACCCCGCGTACTATGTCCAGGTCACCGCGCGGGACCTTGCCCGCTTCGGCCTGTTGTACCTGAAGGAGGGGCGCTGGCGCGACCGGCAGGTCGTTCCGGCCGCATGGGTTCGCAAAAGCACGTCCCAGCTGTCCGACATCTCGCCGAGAACCTACCGCCATGCGGACGGACCAACGACGATGGGATACGGGTACCTGTGGTGGGCGGGACGCGACGACGGGTTCCTGCCCGGTGTCGACCTCCGCGGACGCGCCTATCGCGCGTATGGTCACAGAGGGCAGTTCGTGATCGTGATCCCGGCCCGGAACCTCGTCGTCGTCCATCTCGTGGATCGATGGGACCCCACCGAATACGTGAGCTTTCAGCAGATGGGCACCCTGCTGTCGATGATATTGGAAGCCGCGCCCGAAGTGCCTTGAGCGAGG
>CAMYMY010000631.1 GCA_947259625.1 uncultured Kiloniellales bacterium
CCCTGGTCGCCGTGCGCGAGGAGCTCGACGTCCTCAAGGCCCTGGTCGAACGAGTGGCCGACGAGGTCATGGCCGCGGCCGGCGTGAAGCTCGGCTATCTGGTCGGCACCATGATCGAGCTGCCGCGCGCCGCGCTGCGCGCCGCCGAGATCGCGGAGCAGGCCGACTTCTTCAGCTTCGGCACCAACGACCTGACCCAGACGACGTTCGGCCTGTCGCGCGACGATTCGGCCAACTTCCTGGGCATCTACGAGCAGCAGGGCATCCTGAAGCAGGACCCCTTCATCTCGCTCGACGTGGACGGCGTCGGAGAGCTGGTGCGTATCGGCGCCGAGCGCGGCCGGGCGGCCCGACCCGGCCTCAAGCTCGGCATCTGCGGCGAGCACGGCGGCGACCCCGCCTCGATCCGCTTCTGCCAAAGCGTCGGGCTGGACTACGTCTCCTGCTCGCCCTACCGGGTGCCGATCGCGCGCCTCGCCGCGGCCCAGGCGGCGCTGGCCGAGAAGGGCTGAAATCCGCGAGGAAAGCGCCGTTGCATCGACCGTGAAAGGCGATATACTCCCGCACTAACATAATACAACTATAACGATACGAGCAGTGAAGCTTCACTATTTTACGTCGAGCAAGCGGGAGCCGGACCGGCCGGCGCGCGAGCCGGAGCTGGAAAAGGTCCTGGATCCCGACGGCATCGGGTCGATCGACCTCGACCCGGCCGGGATCGACGAAAGAAAACTGCGCCAGCTCTTCGATCACTGGGAGGGCGCCCGCGAGGGCCGGCCCTGGCTGAGCCGCGCGGACTTCCGCCCCGAACTCTGCCCCTCGGTCCTGCCGCACCTCGCCCTGATCGAGCGGCGGCGCGACGCGGTCCCCGCGCTCCAGATCCGTTTGACCGGCGAGGAGATCGCCAACCCCGGCTTCGGCTTCGCCAAGGGGCGCTACATAGAGCGCATCCAGCCGGACTGGTACCGTGACCACCTGGTGGCCACCTGCCTGGCTGTCCTGACGAGCGGCGAGGCGCACTATCAGCTGGTGCGCGCGGTCTACGACTACCAGATGGTCCTTTATCGGCGGCTGATCCTGCCGGTCACCGTCGAAGGCCAGTCCGTCGACATGCTGCTGATCGCCTCGGTCCGCACCCGGCGGCTCGCCGATCTCATCGCCGCGGGGCGGGAGCTCGGCTGATACGCGCCCGGGCGGGGCGCCGGGTGCGCGTGCGGGCGGGACCGTGGCACACATCCAAGCGAGGCCGGGGTGCCTGCATGACGTCCGATGCCATGCCGCTCCGCAATCTCGAACGCCGTTCTCTCCATGACGGCCGCGCTTTGCGTTCTGGCGGCCACCGCCGGGCGGGCGGAGGATCGGCCGGCCGTCACTCGGGCGGCGATCGAGAAGTACCTCTTCCTGCCCGAGTCCGACACCTATCTGATCGGCGACCGGATCGCCAAGTGGGACTCGGACATCGCCGTGATCCTCTACCGCGAGGACGAGCGGGCGCTGGTCGAGGAGATCGTGTCCGAGATTCTCGGCCGCAAGGCGCTGGGCCGGCACCGGATCGTCCTGCTGCCGCCGATCGAGCGGCTCCGCGACGACGGCGTGCCCCGGCCCAACTTCACGCTCGGCGTGAACAGCGCGTTCTTCGAGTTCATGATGGCGCCGGGTGGCTTGAGGGGCCTCGAGGCCTACCAGGCCCGCGCCAAGGCGGCCGGCTGCTACGCCCAGCCGACGGTGCCCTTGATCGCGCGCGACTACGTGATAACCGGCGCCCAGATCATGACCCGCGACGACCTGACCGCGGCGGCCCTTCGCGACTGTCTGTTCCGCGGTTTCCTGCTCACCGCCGGACTGATGTACACGGACCTCCTGGCCTTCCGCAAAGCGCCGCTCGGCGAGGCGGAGCGCGCGGAGGCCCTCGCGGTGCTTAGCCTGCTCTATCACCCCGCGGTGCGGCCCGGCATGAGCCGCGCGGCCTTCTACGCGGCCTTGGAAGCGGAGGGCTTGGTCGAGCGCTGAGCGGGCGGCCGCAATTCGTCCAGGGCGGCTTATACGCGTGCACCGCCACCAAAAGCCGCATGAATTTGGGTCGTATCCGGACGAGCGAAGAGCGTCAGTCGGCGAAGTGCGCCCAAATGCGGCCGAAGCATGCGCGGACAACCCCTTTTGCCACTGCGGGCCGTCAGCGGATGACGAAAAATGACGTAAGGGTCCCTTGGTTGATGTGGATCATTGAAGTTCAACCAAATTGAGGGGTCATGTGAGTGCCATCGGGGAAATGTCGGCGTAAACCAGCAAGGAGCTTAGTCATGACCGAACAAATACTCGGTATCGATACTGTACACAAAATCGATATAGTTGAAGCAGTGTATTTGAGGCTGCGAGGCATAAGATGGGTCGGCCGCTACCTACCTAATGGTCGAAAAATGGGGTACTGGAGCCTGTGGAACGACGAAGTCACGTGTCTTCACGCCG
>CAMYMY010000632.1 GCA_947259625.1 uncultured Kiloniellales bacterium
ATGCCGAGAGGCGGGTCGTCTTGGCGTTTTCGCCGGATGTACCGCTGGCGGAGGCCATGACCGCCCGATCCCGCGTGTCGGCCGAGCACCTCGTCGTATCCACCCTGGACGATGCGTGGCTGAGCGCGCTGGCTGACCTCAGGTCGCAGAAAGGATCGAAACCGTGACTCGGACTGAGAACGTGATCTGCTACTGCCTCATCCTCCTTGGCGGTGTCGCCGAAGCCACCGTTGCCGAAGCAGCCACGCGCTCTCAAGTGAAACGCATCGTCGTCGAGGAATCGTTGCGGGCGGGTTTTCCACCATCTTTGGCGATGGCTGTCGCCAAGGCCGAATCGGATTTCAACGACGCTGCGGAGAGCTCTGCGGGCGCCCGCGGGGTAATGCAGATCATGCCGAAGACGGCAAGGGACCTTTACGGCATCGATCGAGACGACTTGTGGGATGCGCGCCTCAACGTCCAGCTGGGCATAGATTATCTGGAAAGCCTGATCCGCCGCTATCGGGGTCAATGGGATATCGCCCTGTCGCACTACAACGGCGGGTCGGCCGTTGGCGACCCCTCGGATCCCAGGGTCATTCCCGCCACCAGCGCTTACGTGAACAAGGTCCTTCGCCTGCAGCGCCAGTACCGCGCCGAAGCTGGATCATGGGCCGCCGAACTGAAGAACGGGACGAGCGAGCTCGCCATGATCCGGGCCCCATATTCGCGATCCGAAGGTGGGGCGGCCAGAGTTGAGCCGCCGCGGCGGCAGGCACGGTACGTCGATCGGCAAGGCGGCGGGTCGAGCCGCTCCGACTTCGAGACGACCATCGAGGCGCGCCGCCGGATCGCTCGCCGCTTTCTGGATGATTTCGCGCCGATGGTGGTCGGATCTGACGGTTGAACGGGTAATGGGAGGCTTCTCGTGCGAGGTCAAGACATGAGCAGAAGGGCGATGATCGGCCTGTGCGGCGCGGTTCTCGTGCTGAACGGCTGCACCAACGGCGCTTTGGCGGGTAGGCCCGAGAGGCGTCGCTATGCCAGATCCAAGATCAAGGCCTTGGTCGCGAACGAAGCCGCGAACCTCGGCGTTTCGGTGCCCCTCGCCCTGGCGGTCGCCCACGCCGAGTCCTACTTCGACGCTCAGGCGGAAAGCTCCGCCGGGGCGCGAGGCGTCATGCAGATCATGCCCGCCACGGCCCTTGGGGAATACGGCATAGAGCCCGACCTGCTGTGGGACCCTCGTATCAACGTGCGGCTCGGGCTACACTTTCTGGCTACACTTTCTGGGACGATTGCTCAGGCGCTATCGGGGACGAGTCGACCTGGCGCTTTCGTACTACAATGGCGGGTCTGCCGTGGGTAGGCTGCCCAACGCGCGGGTCATACCGGCAACCTACAAGTACGTGGTCCGGGTCCAGCGGCTGGAGAAACAGTATAGAAGGCAACTTGCCAGACAGGTGATTTGAGGTGCACGGAGCAACTGTAGAGCAATTGGACCTGGTGGCGGGCGGCAGCCCGGAGTTGGCGGCCGCCTTCCAGACCGTATCGGACACGGAGGCCCGGGGACTGCCGAAGTTCTCGCCTCGGACCTGCCGCAATCTGACGCACAGCGTGGTTTGCCGGGCCTATGCGCCGGCCATGCTCGAGGTGTGCCACCTCATAACGGTGGCCGAGGCCTGCAGCAGGAGCCCGCGGCGCTACGAGGAGTTCTTCTGGGACAGCGGACCAGCGTGCACGGCGGGCTTTCGTGCCTATGTCGACCGGGAGCTCTTTGAGGAAGCGGAAACCGCGCCGCACGTGTCGGCCGATCACGCGAAGGTGGACATCAGCTATGCCGACGGCAGCTTCGCCGTTACCTATTCGCGCATGCCGTTCCTGTCCGCCATGGTGGAGTTCCTGGTCACGGTGCTGGGCTATGGCGAGCTGGACGATCTCTGGCAGACGATGCTTTCGCGGGGCCCGACCGCGGCCTCCGTGTCGGACGCCGCCAATCGACTGTCGAGGCTGCTCTACAGCTATCTCAAGGACCATCTTACGACGGCCCAG
>CAMYMY010000633.1 GCA_947259625.1 uncultured Kiloniellales bacterium
ATCACCCCCGCTTGTCGTTCGCGGACTTGATCCGCGAACCCAGGGCTGGTTTGCCCCAACCTGGATTGCCGGATCAAGTCCGGCAATGACAAAAGTGCTTAGGATCAAGAGCTTACATCCTTTCCGACCGGCCCTCTCGGCGTCAGCGTCCACCGAACTTCGCCGCGCGCTTGTCGACGAAAGCCGTGACGCCCTCGGCGAAGTCCGCCGTCGCGGCGCAGTCGGCGAAGCTTTCGGCCTCGGCCTGGAGCTGGGCTTCCAGGCCGCTGTCGAGCGATCGGCCGAGCAGACGCTTGGTGTTGGCCAGCGCTTGGGCGGGGCCCTCGGCCAGCCGCCGGGCGAGCTTGGCCGTCTCGGCTTCCAACTCGGCGGCCGGCACGACACGGTTGACCAGGCCCAGCCGCTCGGCCGTCGCAGCGTCGAAGCGGTCGCCGAGCAGAGCGATCTCCATCGCCTTCCGCAAGCCCACGATGCGCGGCAGGTGATAGCTGCTGCCGCCGTCGGGGCTCGTGCCGATCCGGCAGTAGGCCAGCGTGAAGTAGGCGTCTTCGGCGGCCAGCGCCAGGTCCGCGGCCAGCATGAAGCTGAGCCCAAAGCCGGCGCAGGCGCCCTGCACGGCGGCGACGATCGGCTTGGGCATGCGGCGCATGGTTACGACGACCGGATGCAGGCGGTGGATTTTCGCCTCGAATTGTCGCCGCAGCGCTTCGGACGGCTCGTCCAGGCGGCGGTGGAACTGCTTGACGTCGCCACCCGCCATGAAGTGATCGCCGGCGCCGCGCAGCACGACGCAGCGCACGGCCGGGTCGGCCTCGAGCCGCGGCATGATCTCCAGAAGCGCCTCTATCATGTCGTCGCTGAGCGCGTTGAGCGCCCCGGCCCGGTTCAGCGTCACGGTCGCGACGCCCTCGCTCTGTTCCGTCAATACGGTGTCGTTCATCCGCGGGGGAGCCCCTTTCTCAAAGTGAAACGGCAGCGAAGGAATGCGCCACGCCACCCTGTTCGGTCCGAGGTTAGTACAAGACACGTCCAGGCGCCATCCGGGGCCTGGTACCGGCCCGTCGGAGATCGACCGCCGCGCGGGCCTTTGACATCGCCGAGTTCATCGATAGGCTTGGGGCCGGCGGGGGCGCCCTGGGCAAGAGGACGGGGACCATGGATTTTTCCTATTCGCAAAAGGTCGAGGATTATCTCCGCGTTCATGGACGAGATCGTCTATCCCCACGAGCGGACCTTCTTCGAACAGCTGGAGGCGAGCGCCGACCGCTGGGACGTACCGCCGGTCATGGAAGAGATGAAGGCCAAGGCCCAGGAGGCGGAGCTGTGGAACCTCTTCCTGCCCGAGGGAGACTACGGCGCGGGCCTGACCAACCTGGAGTACGCGCCGCTCTGCGAGATCATGGGACGCTCGTCGATCGGACCGGAGGCCTTCAACTGCTCGGCCCCCGACACCGGCAACATGGAGGTCCTGGTGCGCTACGGCACCCAGGCACAGAAGGAAGAGTGGCTCGTGCCCTTGCTCAAGGGGAAGATTCGCTCGGCCTTTGCCATGACCGAGCCGGCGGTCGCCTCGTCCGACGCCACCAATATCCAGGCGCGGATCGAGCGCGACGGTGACGACTACGTCCTCAACGGACGCAAGTGGTGGATCTCCGGGGCCGGCGATACGCGCTGCAAGATCTTCATTTTCATGGGCAAGACCGACCCCGAGGCACAGCGGCACAAACAGCAGTCCATGATCCTGGTCCCGCGGGATACGCCCGGCGTCACCCTGGTCCGGCCGCTCGGCGTGTTCGGCTACGACCACGCGCCCCACGGCCATTTCGAGCTCGATTTCAAGGACGTGCGCGTCCCCGCCTCGAACCTGCTGCTCGGCGAAGGCCGGGGCTTCGAGATCGCCCAGGGGCGACTCGGACCGGGCCGGATCCATCACTGCATGCGCCTGATCGGCGTGGCCGAGCGCTCGCTCGAGGCACTCTGCGCCCGGGCGAAATCACGCGTGGCCTTCGGCAAGCCGATCGCCGAACAGGGGGTCGTCATGGAGACGATCGCCCGCTCGCGAATGGAGATCGAGCAGGCGCGGCTGCTGACCCTGAAGGCGGCCTACATGATGGATACGGTGGGCAACAAGGAGGCCCGCGAGGAGATCGCCATGATCAAGGTCGTGGCCCCCAACATGG
>CAMYMY010000634.1 GCA_947259625.1 uncultured Kiloniellales bacterium
GAAGCTGCTGATCACCGACACGGAGTTCGCGCCGACCATCAAGGAGGCGCTGGCCAGGCTCGGCCGCGAGATCCCGGTGATCGACATCGCGGCCGGCCAGGGCCCCGGCGGCGAGCGCCTGGGCGAGACCGGCTACGAGGCCTTCCTGGAAGAGGGCGACCCGGAGCACCCCTGGACCCTGCCCGACGACGAGTGGCGGGCGATCTCGCTCAACTACACCTCGGGCACCACCGGCAACCCCAAGGGCGTCGTCTACCACCACCGCGGCGCCTACCTGAACGCCATCGGCAACGTGCTGACCTGGGGCATGGGGCCGCACCCGGTCTACCTCTGGACCCTGCCGATGTTCCACTGCAACGGCTGGTGCTTCCCCTGGACCGTCGCCGCCATGGCCGGCACCAACGTCTGCCTGCGCCGCGTCGAGGCCGCGACGATCTACGAGGCCTTCGCCGAGGACGGCGTGACCCATCTCTGCGGCGCGCCCATTGTCATGCAGATGATCCTGGGCGCCGGGCCCGGGGAGCAGCGCGCGTTCGGCCAGAAGGTCCAGATGATGACCGCGGCCGCCCCGCCGCCGGCCAGCGTGCTCGCCGCCATGGCCGGGAAGGGCATCGAGGTGACCCACGTCTACGGCCTGACCGAGAGCTACGGGCCGGCGGTGGTCTGCGCCTGGCACAAGGAGTGGGACGACCTGCCGATCGAGGAGCAGGCGGCCATGAAGTCGCGCCAGGGCGTCACCTACCCGGTGCTCGAGGGCGTCATGGTGGCCGACGCCGAGACCTTCGAGCCGGTGCCCCGCGACGGCGAGACCATGGGCGAGATCTTCCTGCGCGGCAACATCGTCATGAAAGGCTATCTGAAGAACCCGGCGGCCTCCGAAGAGGCCTTCGCGGGCGGCTGGTTCCACTCGGGCGATCTGGGGGTCTGCCACGAGGACGGCTACATCCAGATCCGCGACCGCTCCAAGGACGTCATCATCTCGGGCGGCGAGAACATCTCCTCGATCGAGGTCGAGGACACGCTCTACCGGCACCCGGCCGTGGCCGCCGCCGCCGTGGTCGCCAAGCCGGACGACAAGTGGGGCGAGACCCCCTGCGCCTACCTCGAGCTGAAACCCGGCGCCGAGGCCACGGCGGAGGAGATCATCGCCTTCTGCCGCGACAACCTAAACGGAACGAGCCCATGCAAAGCAAACATTCGTTTGATTTCAGAAGGTCATAGAGGCGTGCGCGAGGCGACGGCCCTCTATCGCCTGCTCGATGCCTGGGAGCGCCACCGGGCCTATCCCGACACCTTCCCCCTGCCCGACCCGCGCGCGGTCGCCCGGTTGCGGCCGGGCTCGTTGGCCAAGATCGGCGCCGAGTTCGATCCCGCGCCGGAGGCCACGGACGACGCGGGCGCGGAGCGCTTCTGGACTATCGTCACCGAGGTGGAGGCGGTCGAGGGCGCGCCGCTCTACCGCGGCCGGATCGACAACAACCTGCTCTACACGGAGCGCCACGGCCTGGCTTACGGCGACGTGGTCGCCTTCGGCCCCCGGCATATCCTGGACGTCGGGTGAGGCGGGCCGGCAGGGGCGGCTGTTCGAATAGACATGAGCCGATTGTCAGTGCGTTTCGGTCGTCGGGGGAGATTCCACGACGGGGCGTATGCGCCGCGGTCGATCGGAGGGTAAATGTTTCTTATTTGCATTCGCAATCATTGTGCGTATGATTTTCGCAACGCGCAGTCGTATGAGCCCGATCCCGGCGACAGGAAGCTCCCGGTCTCTTGCTCTCGCTGCGTGGTTCGCAAGAAAAGCCCCTGGTACGACAGGTAGTCTCCTGAAGACGGCTCGACGCCGCGCGCACTGTTTCGTGGTGGTGAATGTTGCTGACCCGAGTTGTTGAGCGTTGGTGGCGAGTTCATGTCCGGGACGATGGAGGACAAGTCGACCGAGCAGGCGTAGGTCGGTGCCCAAGGCGGGGCGTACACGGATGGGGTCGGGTGGTTTTCTTCGTTGGTATCGGGGCGAAATGCAGTTATGCAAGCCTG
>CAMYMY010000635.1 GCA_947259625.1 uncultured Kiloniellales bacterium
GCGCCTTCTCGACGCCGCTCCTTAATTTCGAGGGGATCCCCTTTACAGGAGTCGTTCCGCCGGACACGGTCGGCGACGTTGGCCCCAACCACTACATCCAAATGGTCAACAGCACCGTAGGCACTGAGTTTAAGGTCTTTGACAAGAGCGGCACGCTCCTAGCTGGCCCGACTGCGCTCGACACGCTGTTGGCGGGTGGAGTCTGCGCCGCCGGCCACGGCGATCCCATCGTGTTGTACGACCGGATGGCCGACCGCTGGATGCTGAGCGAATTCTCGGACATCGCGAACGCTCTCTGCGTTTACGTCTCCCAGACACCGGACCCGGTGAGCGGCGGGTGGTTCCGCTATGTGTTCGCCACGGCGAATTTCCCCGACTATCCCAAGTACGCCGTCTGGCCCGATGCTTATTACGTGACCACCAACGAATTTGTTCAACCAGCCGGCCCGATCGAACCATCCGTCTATGCGCTCGACCGCACGAACATGTTGGCCGGCGCCGCGGCGACTATGCAGCGCTCTACGGCGACCGTCCTTGCGGGGTTCGGGTTCCAGGCGCTCACCCCCGCCGATCTGGACGGCGCCAATACGCCGCCGGCGGGCTCGCCGGGCTATTTCATGCGCCACCGGGACGACGAAGCGCACAACGTCGGGTCGAACAACCCGACGGCCGACTTTCTTGAGGTCTGGGAGTACGACGTGGATTTCGCGACGCCGGCGAACTCGACCTTCACTCAGACTCTCAACATCACGGTCTCGGAATTCGATTCCGACCTCTGCGGATTTTTCACCTTCGAGTGCTTTCCTCAACCGGGTACCCTCAAGGGCCTCGACCCGCTCAGGGAGGTCGTGATGTGGCGGCTCCAGTACCGCAACTTCGGCAGCCACGAGACGCTGGTCGGCAACCTCGTGACCGACGTCGACACCACGGACCACGGCGGCATCCGCTGGTTCGAACTGCGCAAGTCCGGACCGGGCGCCTGGAGCCTGTTCCAGGAGGGGACCTATGCGCCCGATGCCGCGAACCGTTGGATGGGCAGCATCGCCATGGACGGCGCGCCCGATGCCGCGAACCGTTGGATGGGCAGCATCGCCATGGACGGCAGCGGCAACATCGCCCTCGGCTACAGCCTCGCCAGCAGCTTGGTATTTCCATCGATCCGCTACACGGGACGGCTCGACGGCGACACGCTCGGCCTGATGACGCAGCCGGAGGCCACGATCATTGCCGGTAGCGGGTCGCAGACCTTTGCTTCGCCCTTTGGCGAGCGCTGGGGCGACTACAGCGCCATGAGCGTGGACCCGGCCGACGACTGCACCTTCTGGTATACGAACGAGTATATTCCGGGCGGCGGGCTCTGGCAGACCAGGATCGCTACGTTCAAGTTCGACTCCTGCGACGCCGGGTCGGTGGCGAGCGACTTCGACGGCGACCGCAAGTCCGACATTCTGTGGCGCAACACCGTCGACGGGGGCGCCGCGATCTGGCTGATGAATGGACTGTTCCTGGACACGGGGCAAGGGATCGGCCAGGTCCCGCTGGTGTGGCGGGTCGAGGAGATGGGCGACTTCAACGGCGACCGCCGCTCCGACATCCTGTGGCGACATACCGGCGACAGGCGCACCGTCATCTGGCAGATGGACGCCTTCAACAGGATTGACGACGGGCAGATCGGGAGTGTCGATACCGTTTGGGCGGTGAGGGGCGTCGGCGACTTCGACGGCGACGGGCGTGACGACATCCTGTGGCGCCACAGCGGCACCGGGACGACCGCGATCTGGCGGATGGACGGTTTTACCCTCCTGGAGTGGGCGAACTTCGCGGTGCCGGACAGCAATTGGCGGATCGTCGGCGTCGCGGACTTCAGCGGCGACGGCCGCGCCGACATCGCGTGGCACAACGCAGCCGACGGGCGCATCGCCGTCTGGGAGATGAACGGTCTCACTCTGCAGGCCGGACGGACGATCGCCGGGCCGCCCATAGCCTGGGAGATCGTGGGGATCGGCGACTTCAACGACGCCGGACAGCCCGACTTCCTTTGGCGCCATACCGACGGGCGCCTCTTCATCTGGCAGATGGACGGCTACGCCGTCCAGGCCAAGAGGAACTTCGGGCTCGTCGACACCGCCTGGCGGGTCGTCCGCCTCGGCGACCACCGGCGACCACGACGGCGACGGCAAGGCCGACATCCTGTGGCAGCATAGCGACGGGCGCGCGGCGATCTGGCAGATGACCGGCCTCGCCCTGGACGCCGCCAGGACGATCGCCGTGGCGCCGGACTGGGACGTTCAATAGGAGCGGAAAAAGGCGGCACGGCCGGTGAGAGGTGTCGTCGGGCTTCTCTGTGCCCGATTCCGGACGCTGTTGCGAGCACGGCGCCAATTGATGACTGTGGGCGGAAGACGCGAACACTGCGTGAGGGATGACATGGATCAATGATCGCTGTGGCAACTTCCGGATAACAGTCTAGAGCGAAGGAGGCTTCGGAAGACACCGTAGAGGATGTCTTCACCCGGACGATAGAGGTTCCAAGGAGGATGCGTTGAGCGCCAACCGCGGGGACTGGCGCTCGTATCGCCAATGATGTCGCTGTTTGCAGCGGGGCGATGGTGTTCGCGCAGACTGACGGGCGTGCGTGCGGACCGCTAAGCGGCCTTGGCCGATACGATGCAAGCCAAGCCGGCCCGCCGTCAAAATGCCGCGGCGCATACCCAGCCTGCGTCATATATGCCACTGGTCGTCGGGTGGGACGCCCGCTGCGGCAGTCGGGAGCCGCTTGTTGAGCACGCCGCCCGTTTGTTGCGCCCCCGTGGTATCGCGGTTTGCGGCCGGGAGAGCCGTTCGATCGCGCACCGACCGATGATTCGAAGACCACAGGGATGGAGAGGAGACGAACGATGTTGAATTCTCTGAAGGGGCACCTGTGCAAGATCTCGGGCGCCATCTCGCTGCCTTGGGGACGGCGGCGGTGCGCTGCCTCGCACTGGATCGACAAAAGGATTTCCTCACGGGGACTGCTGATCCTGCGAATTGCCGCCCTCGCGGGGTTTGCCTATTCGCTCACGGTCGGCGGAGCGAGCGCCCAGTTCTCGCCCAGCGATCTCTCCGGCACCTGGTACACCTACGAGTTTTGGGACCACCCCGATGTCCTGGAT
>CAMYMY010000636.1 GCA_947259625.1 uncultured Kiloniellales bacterium
AGAGCGCCAGCAGCCAGGGCGCCGTGGCGTTGATGGTCATCGAGCTGTTCATGCGCTCGAGCGGGATGCCGTCCAGCAGGGTCTCCATGTCGCCCAGATGCGCGACCGGCACGCCGACCTTGCCGACCTCGCCCTTGGCCAGCGGGTGGTCCGGGTCGTAGCCGGTCTGGGTCGGCAGGTCGAAGGCGACCGACAGCCCGGTCTGGCCGCGCGCCAGGTTGGTGCGGTAGAGCGCGTTGGAGGCCGCCGCGTCGGAGTGGCCGGCATAGGTGCGGATCAGCCAGGGCTTGTCGCGCGGCCGCGCCGCGGCCGCGGGCGGCGCCTCGCCTTTGGGCGTCCCGGTCATCGTGATTTTCTCCATGAAATCACTTTGTTGCATCCGATCTTGACCATGCGAAATTAAATTTCCGTTTCCTCGCGGGCCAGGAAAGATTTGGTCATATGGTGCATTGCAAAAAAGCGGCATCGAGAGTAAAAGTCAAGCCGCTCCCGCCGGGGACGCCAGGGCATCTTAGGGGCTGAAGCGCTGTCCCGAAAGTCCCCCGCAGCCCGGCGGGCCGTGGTGCGAGACCTTACCCTGGAAGGTGTCATATGAGCGAAGCGGCGACGGCAGTAGAGCCGAAGCAGAAAACCAAGGACCTCTACGAGATCGGCGAGATTCCGCCGCTGGGCCACGTGCCCAAGCAGATGTACGCCTGGGCGATCCGGCGCGAGCGCCACGGCGAGCCCGAGCAGTCCATGCAGGTCGAGGTCGTCGACGTGCCCGAGCTGGACAGCCACGACGTCCTGGTCCTGGTGATGGCCGCCGGCGTCAACTACAACGGGGTCTGGGCCGGGCTCGGCGTGCCGATCTCGCCCTTCGACGTGCACAAGGCGGACTATCACATCGCCGGCTCGGATGCCTCCGGCATCGTCTGGGCCGTCGGCTCCAAGGTCAAGCGCTGGAAGGTCGGCGACGAGGTCGTGGTGCACTGCCACCAGGACGACGGCGACGACGAGGAGTGCAACGGCGGCGACCCGCGACCCGATGTTCTCGACCTCGCAGCGGATCTGGGGCTACGAGACGCCGGACGGCTCCTTCGCCCAGTTCACCCGGGTCCAGGCCCAGCAGGTCATGGCCCGGCCCCGGCACCTGACCTGGGAGGACAGCGGCTGCTACGTGCTGACCCTGGCGACCGCCTACCGCATGCTGTTCGGCCACCGCCCGCACATCCTCAGGCCCGGCCACAACGTGCTGGTCTGGGGCGCCTCGGGCGGGCTCGGCTCCATGGCGATCCAGCTGATCGCCACCGCCGGGGCCAACGCCATCGGCGTGATCTCCGACGACGACAAGCGCGACTTCGTGCTGCAGCTGGGCGCCAAGGGCGTGATCAACCGCAAGGACTTCGACTGCTGGGGCCGCCTGCCCGAGGTGAACGACCAGGGCGGATACGGCGCCTACATGAAGGAGTGCCGCAAGTTCGGCAAGGCGATCTGGGACATCACCGGCAAGGGCAACGACGTCGACTTCGTGTTCGAGCACCCGGGCGAGGCGACCTTCCCGGTGTCCTGCTTCGTGGTCAAGCGCGGCGGCATGGTGGTGTTCTGCGCCGGGACGACCGGCTACAACCTGACCATGGACGCGCGCTTCGTGTGGATGCGCCAGAAGCGCATCCAGGGCAGCCACTTCGCCAACCTGAAGCAATCCAGCCAGGCCAACACCCTGGTGATCGAGCGGCGCATCGACCCCTGCATGTCCGAGGTCTTCTCCTGGCACGACATCCCGCGCGCCCACACCAAGATGATGAGGAACGAGCACAAGCCGGGCAACATGGCGGTCCTGGTCCAGGCCAAGCGCCCGGGCCTCAAGACCCTCGAAGACGCGATCGAGGAGTGAGCCGCGTGGCGGCGAAGTCCACGGGCCGAGCCGCGTCCGCCGGCATCGGCAGGGAGGCTGCCGGGCCAGTCCTGCCCGATCTGGTTTCAAGCTGCGCCGCGGCGCTCGAGGCCGCCGAGGGCTTCCTCGGTCAGGCCCGGCAGGCGGTGACGGCACTGGTCGCGCCCAACGGCCGGGTCGATGCGGCGCTGCTCG
>CAMYMY010000637.1:0-1073 GCA_947259625.1 uncultured Kiloniellales bacterium
CGAGGTGATGAGCCAGGTGGTCGACAAGTTCATCATCGAGCTGGAGGCACAGCTGGCCGACCGCAACGTGGTCATCGAGCTGACCGACGAGGCGCGGGCGTGGCTGGCCGCCAAGGGCTACGACCCGCAGTTCGGCGCCCGCCCGCTGTCCCGCGTGATCCAGGAGAATATCAAGAAGCCGCTCGCCGAGGAGCTGCTGTTCGGCAAGCTCGCCAAGGGCGGCACGGTCCAGGTCGGGGTTGCCGGGAACGAGCCGGTGTTCAGCTATCCGCGGCCCGACAAGCCGCCGCGCCGCCTGCCGCCACCCGGACCGAGCAAGTCGGCCGGCAAGAAGCCCGAGCCGGTGGAGTAGCCGCAGGCACCTCAGCCCGTTCGTAGCGGCGGCGGGGCCGAGGCGACGGCCCTCGAATCCCGCGAAATCCTTAAGATTTTGCGGAATGCGTCGGTTGCCGCCGATGTTGGGTCGGTCCCCGCGACCCGAAATCTCCGGTAGCAAATCCTCTGCACCGACGGGATCGGCTTGTTCCAGCTGGGTCTCCGGACAAAAGCGCGCTTTCGCGCCACTACGGCCTATCGGATTGGAGTTTCCAGCCCTGTAGGACTAGACAGCGTGTCATGGCCGCTCTCCGACACAACCCCTATTAGAGATCTCATGGCAAGCACGAGTTGCAGGCTAGTCATAATCGACTAGATTGATAATAGTAATATAAGTATTATAACCTCCTTATCTTTATCGATGCACCAAAATCATTAATAATATTCTTTGTTTTCTTAGCAAATTTGAAAGGGTCTCTTGGCAATATTTGTAGAATACGGTCAGAGTCAAGCAGACTCGGCTGAAGTCCTGGAATGGAATATTGCATCATGGAGACTCAAGGTATGAGAACGAAAATCGCGACGCGGCTCTTTCCGGCCCTTGCTGTTGCCGCGGTTCTGGGCGCGGGGACCTGGAGCATGCCGGCCTTTGCCCTGACGGACACGGCCAATCTTACGGTTTCTGCGAGCGTTGCCGCCGTTTGCAACGTCCAGGCGGCCACCCTCGCCTTCGGTGCGTACGATCTGCGCATGCCATT
>CAMYMY010000637.1:1086-2130 GCA_947259625.1 uncultured Kiloniellales bacterium
CACCCTCGCCTTCGGTGCGTACGATCCTGCCGCCGCGGACCTCGACGCGATCACGACGGTCGACGTCACCTGCACGCCCGGAACCACCTATGACGTAGGGCTCGACGGCGGCGGCGCCGCCGACGTCGCCAACCGGCAGATGTTGAACGGCGGGGCGACCCTGAACTACAGCATGTATCGGGATGCCGCCAGAACGCTCAACTGGGGTGACACGGTGGGTGTCGACACGGTCGGCGGCGCGGGCGGCGGCGGGGTGATCTCCCACACCGTGTACGGCCGTATTCCGACCGGCCAGTTCGTGGCGACCGGCGCCTACGGCGACACGGTGATCATCACGGTGACCTATTGAGCATGATTTGGTCCGAACCGATCGCGTGAGGGGCAAGGATGCAGGCAAGATCACCACTGATCGCCTTGATGCTATTGGGTGTGCTTGTTCTCTTGCCGCCGCGGTCGGTCGAGGCCGGGCAGCTCAAGGTCTCGCCGGTTCGCCTCGACCTCCGTGTCGAGGAGCCAATCAGCGCCGTGACCGTCAGCAACTCGGCTGACGAGCCGGTGCTGCTGCATCTGAGCGTGCAGGCCTGGGACCATGCCACGGGGCGCGATCGTTACCTGGATACGCGCGACCTGCTGCTCAACCCAATGATCTTCGAGCTCGATCCGGGCCAGCAGCAACTCGTCAGGATCGGTCTGGCGCGGCCACTGAGCAACGAGCGCGAGCGCGCCTACCGGCTGTTCATTCGGGAGGTCCCGCAGCAGGCCCGCCAGAAGACGCGGCAAATTACCACGGTCCTGAACCTCAGCTTGCCGGTGTTCGTGGCGCCGATGCAGGCCGATGCGCCCCTGTTGATCTGGCGTCTGGAGCAAACGTCGGCGACGCGGCTTGCCCTGCAGGTCGAGAACCGGGGCAACCTGCACGCGGTGGTCTCCACGATCGCCTTGCAGCGCCATAGCGGCGAGTCGCTGGCGTCCATCGACCGCCGGTTCTACGTGCTGCCGGGCCAAGCGCGGCGTTGGGACGTTCCGGGTAGCCTGGCGGGCCCG